>SMXR01000026.1 GCA_004356215.1 Alphaproteobacteria bacterium
GAGACGATGCCGGCGGTCACGGTGCCGCCGAGGCCAAACGGGTTGCCAATGGTCATGACCCATTCGCCAACCCGGATTGCGTCTGAATCGCCAAATTCTACATAGGGAAGGGCATCACCTGCTTCAATTTTGAGCAACGCGATATCCGATAACGGGTCACGGCCTACCACAACCGCGTCATATTCTTCACCGTCAGTCATGATCACCAAAATTTCATCGGCATTGTTAATGACATGGTTGTTGGTGACGATAAAGCCATCGGGGCTGATGATAAACCCTGAACCAAGCGACAAAACCCGTTGCTGGGGTGTTTGGTCTTCATCATCATCTTCGTCATCAAGGAAATCTTCAAAGAAATCCCGGAACCCCGGGGGAATATCCGGGCGCGAGGGGCCGCGCTCTCCGGCTTCAATGAACTGGGTGGTGGAAACATTAACCACCGCCGGCTGGTTTTCTTCGGCCAGGTCGGCAAAGCTATCCGGAGCCGGAGCAGCCTCCACCGGCACAGCGCTAAGCGACCAGAAAGTCAGCCCTAAAACTGCTATAAATAATTTAAACGAATTCATAATTTTTCTATCCTTGTTTTCAGCTGTCGCCCTCTTTGTTTCCGTCGGTGCTCTCAGCGGTGCTCTCAGCCCAAATTTCAAACCCTTATAATCCCTTTTTATGACTTTTTTTGGGTACCGTTCCTGATACCGGAACTTTTTCAATACATCCTGTACATCCTGTCTCAGCGTCAAATAAACAAAAATTCGACCAAAACCACTCCCCATGCGACGAAACCTTGAATTTATGCTCTGGGAAGCCAAAAAGCCATGACCTTCTAGGGCATTAACCCCTTAAAATGCAAGGAATAATGTTTGTTCCGTTACTTGGCGTTATTTCTTATTGCCATACATTGAATCCAGAAATTTGAAGAATTCGCTGTTTGGTGACAACACCAGGGTGGTATCATCATTGTTCAGCGCCTTCCGGTAGGCCTGCATGGTGCGGTAAAATTCAAAAAACTCGATATCCCGGCCAAAAGATTCGGCAAAAATCCGAACCGCCTCTGAATCCCCTTCACCGCGCAAAATCTGGGAATCACGTTCAGCTTCGGCAAGCAGGATGGTCCGCTCCCTTTCAGCCTCGGCGCGAATACGTAAAGCCTGTTCACCGCCTTCTGCCCTGGTTTCCCGGGCTTCGCGCTCACGCTCCGTATTCATGCGGGTATAAATCGCCTGGGAGTTGGCTTCCGGCAGGTCGGCCCGGCGGATCCTGACATCAACAATCTCAATCCCGAAGGTTGCGGCGCCCAGGTTAACCCCATCGCGGATGCGGGTCATTAAATTGGCTCTTTCCCCGCTCAGAAGCGTGATAAATTCTTCACGCCCCAGAACCTCACGCAAATTGGATGACAACAAAGTGGCCAGGGCTTGGGCGGCATTTGCCTCGTTTCCCCGGGTCTGGTAGGTCAACAATGGATCAATAATTTTAAATCTTGCAATGGCATCAACCACCAGGCGCTTCTGATCAGAGGCGATAATTTCCTGGGATGGAACATCAAGGTTCAATATCCTCTTGTCCAGAAATATCACATTCTGGACAAAGGGTAACTTGAAATAGAGGCCTGGCTCTCGAATGGTCTTTTTGTGTTCACCCAATTGCAGGACCAGGGCTTGTTCGACTTCGGTGACGGTAAAGACCGACGAAATCCCAAGGAAAAGGGCACCGACAATTAAGGCTGTTTTTAAGAAAAAGTTCATTTGCTGTCTCCCTCTCCGCTTTTTTGCCTGGAACGAAGTTCAGGCAAAGGCAGGTAGGGAACAACTCCGGTCCCGGCGCCTTCATCAATAATAATCTTGGTCATTCCGGAAAAAATTTCTTCCATCGTTTCCAGATAAATCCGTTTGCGCGTGACCTCCTTGGCCAGTGAATATTGCTGGTAAACCGCCAGGAAACGGGATGCTTCACCGGTTGCCCGGGCAATGACCTGTTCCTTATAGGCTTCCGCTTCCTGTATTAGGCGCACCGAATTGCCGCGCGCTTCAGGAATTATGCTGTTGGCATAGGCCTGGGCCTCGTTCTGAAAACTTTCCTTGTCGGCTTCTGCCGCCTGAACGTCCCGGAAGGCTTCAATCACCTGGCCCGGGGGATCGACCCGTTCCAGCTTGACTTCCGTAATTAGAATACCGGCGCCATAGTAGTTCAGAACATCTTGCAATTTTATTTGTGCATCGGTCTGAATCTGGCCCCGGCCCTGAGTCAGGGCGGTCTGGATTTCGGTTTTGCCAATTATTTCACGCATGACGCTTTCGGCAATTTCCTTAACGGTCTGCTTTTGCGGGGGCTGAATGTTGAAAAGGTAGTTTTTGGCGTTGTCCACCTTCCAGAACACCGTAAAGGCAATATCAACAATATTTTCATCACCTGTCAGCATCAGACTTTCACCCAGAAGGACTGCCCGGCTGGGGGTCCGTTCACGGCTGCCTGCCGACCGGAAACCAATATCCTCCCGGTTAATTTCTGTGACATTCAAAATGAGAAGCTGCTCAATCGGAAACGGGATATGCCAATGAAAACCCTGGGGTTCTGTCCGCACCCATTCACCATAGCGAAGAATGACCCCCTGTTCAGAGGTTTGAACCCGGAAAAATCCGCTGAAAGCCCAAAGAACCAGAACAATCACAAGGAGTATGGTTGTTAAACCCCTGCCCCTTAAAAATCCCGGCAACAATGCGTTCATGCGTTTCTGAAAATTGCCAAATATATCATCAAATTCCGGTGGCCTTTGACCCCGTGGTCCGCCGCCGCTGGGCGGGACTGAACCCCACGGGTTATTGCCCTTGCCGTTATCGTTACCCCATGCCATCTGTGAAATCCTTTTTGTGCCAAAAGTTTTTGGCTTTATATTGTAATCATAAAAATGTGTGCGGGATAAATTTTCACCCGCCAACCGTCTTATAGGTATATATGGCAGGAAGCAGGTTCCCGCAACCGGGGACGGAAAAACTTTTTAAAGAAAATTTTGATGAACATGCCTGATACTAAAGCAATAGTAAAAGTTTTGAAAAAAATCAAGCACCCCCGGGGGGTGAAAAATATACTCGATCTGGGCATGGTTCAGGGGTTGAAATTTGCGGACGGTGCGGTCTCCTTTGTTCTTGAGCTGCCTGAGCGCGACAAGGATATTGCCGAAGACCTGTTCCAGGAATGCCAGACCAAAATTTCTGCCCTGAAGGGGGTTGAAAAGGTCAGCATTATCCTGACCAGTGAACGCAAACCACCCAAGTTGGAACCGGCGCGAAAGGGCATCTCGGAAAAAAGGGAAATTCCCGGGGTGGGTGCGGTTATTGCCATCGCCAGTGGCAAAGGCGGGGTTGGAAAATCCACGGTCGCGGTTAATTTGGCGCTGGCTTTCAAGCAGCTCGGTGCTTCCGTAGGCTTGCTGGATGCCGATGTTTATGGCCCCTCAGCGCCCAAACTATTGGGGCTTGAAGGCCGTCCCGACCTGGTCGATGGCCAAATCCAGCCAATCGAAAAATTTGGCCTGAAAATTATCTCCATGGGACTGATGGTTGATCCCGAAGCCCCTTTGATCTGGCGCGGGCCGATGGTCGGCAAGGCGATCGAACAATTTTTATATGAGGTCAATTGGCGCGGGCTGGATATTCTGGTCGTTGATATGCCCCCCGGAACCGGCGATGCCCAACTGACGCTGGCCCAGAAAGTCCCCTTGGCCGGCGTGGTAATCGTCTCAACCCCGCAGGATCTGGCCTTGATTGATGCCCGCAAGGGGCTCGAGATGTTCCGCACTATTGATATTCCGATCTTGGGAATAATAGAGAATATGAGTACTTTTGTTTGCCCCCATTGTGGCGAGGCCAGCCATATCTTCAGCCACGGCGGGGCGGCAGCAACCGCTAAAAAACTTAAAGTTCCGTTTTTGGGGGAGATTCCATTGAACATGGCGCTTAGGGAATCTTCTGATGCCGGTACTCCGCTTGTGGCCACGATGCCTGATTCTGAGGAAGCCAAGATCTTTCTCGCGATTGCCAAGACAATCAAACAAGGTCTGTAGATCCGGGTTTATTCCTGAGGATCTTCGCTGTTCCAGATATCAATCGCGATTTTCCAGTTGCCGTCTTCCTGTTTTTTCCAGATCGTAACGTATTTTCCAAAGGTCTCAACAATCTCGCCGTCCTCGCCCGGAGTAAAGTTAGACCAGCGCCCCCAAGTATAGCCCAATTCACCGCTATCAGCGATTCCAGCGCCATGGGGCGTCCAGGTAATGCTCAAGCCCTCGGGCAGGGTTTCATGGTCCGCCATGATCTCCTGAAGGCCATTGTCGATGCTTTCCTTGCCGTCATCGAGCTGGATGCCGTCGGGAAGATAATACGCCAGATCAGAGGCGCCAGAGCCTAATTCCATTGCCATCATGGCCGCGGCGCGGTCAACCTCTTTCAAGACCGCAGGGTCGGGGGCGGCGACTTCCTCAACGACCGCTTCTTCGGTTTGTTCGACCACAGGCTCTTGGCCACAGGCTGTCAGTCCCATGGCAAAGATTAAAGCGTTGGATAGAATGAAAATTTTTTGCATATTCCCCTCCACAAGCCAAAATTAGGTCAACCGGACGAGAAGACACCGGTTGAAAACCAACGCGACGAAAAGATATTCGACTAAATGAAACGAAGGCCTTTAGTGTACGCCTAAAAGCGAAAAAAATCAAAAATTTCCCGGTTATTCATCCGGCGGGGGATTGGGATTGCCGCCATCAAGAACGACCTTCCATATACCATCTGCCTGCAACTTCCAAACCGTCATATATTTGCCGTGGCTTATCTGGCGGGTACCATCTTCATCTGGGGCTGAATAAATATAGCGGCCCCAAGTGTAGCCAAGGTCACCACTATTGGAAATATCCCCGGTCATAGGTGTCCAGACCAGCTCGGAACCGTCCGGATATCCGGTCATTGTCGCGATGATATTCTCGCGCCCGATCAGGGGTTGTTGGCCGCCGTTCAGGGCAACAGCATCATCCGCCAAATAGGCGGCAAAAGCCGCATAGGCGCCATTTGCCTTGGAATAATCAGAAAACTCGGCATCCAGCGCCAACAAAACGTCAACGCTTGGCAAGTCCTCATCGCCTGCCCTGAGGTAATTGACGCCGAGGAAAAACGACCCCACCGCCGCTAGTAAAACAAACATGACGCTATGACTAAATTTCATTTTATTCCCCTTTGTTACTTCCGGTCCAACACTACAAAGCTGAATGCCGGGCATTCCCCTGACTTTTCAAAATCTTCCCGCGCGGTCTCAGCCCATAAAGACCGGTCAAGTGGCGGGAAGGTGGCATCACCTTCGACGGTTTCATGGATTTCGGTCAAGTAAATACGGTCCGCCAGTGGCAAAGTCGCGGCATAAATTTCACCGCCGCCGATGACCATGACCTCGGGGCCATATTCTTCAGCCAATTTCAGGGCGGCATGGACGCTGGGTGCCAGGATCAGGTCCGGATTATCAATGCTGGAACGGCGGGTGACAACAATATTGGTGCGCCCCGGTAGTGCCCCTCCGATCGCCTGGTAGGTTTTTCGGCCCATGACAATCGGCTTGCCCACGGTCTTTTTCTTGAATTCTTTCATATCCTCAGGTATGTGCCAAGGCAATTTGCCACGGCGGCCAATGACCCCATTTTCTGCCATTGCGACGATGAGACTGATCTTCATTGGCACCCACCCGATATTCGTTTAAAGACTTGGAGGTAACTTCAGTCGGGATATTACGTGAGCACATTTCATTATACAACACCTCCTTCCCTCATTTTCGGACGCGGCGCGGTGAAAAATATCGGCCAGGTTTTAAAGCAACGGTTCAATGTCACCCGGTTTCTGGTGATTAGTGATCAGGGTCTGCAAAAGAATGGCCTGACCGCTGGCTTGTTAAGCAGCCTCGATATTGCCGGCCTGGATTACCAGGTGTTCGATGCAATTTCCTCTGACCCGCTTGAAGAAGAAGTAATAAACGGCAGCCAAGCTGCCCTGGATTATGCCGCCGAAGGCATTATCGGTTTTGGCGGTGGCAGCCCGATGGACGCCGCCAAAGCCATCGCCATTCTGGCCGGGACCGGCAGGCCGATTGCAGATCTTTACGGCCAGGATCAGGTAACCGGCACCCGGTTGCCCCTGATATTGATCCCGACAACTGCGGGAACCGGGTCTGAGGTAACCCCTTATGCCGTCATCACCGCACCGAATGGCGATAAAATCTCGATCACCGACCAGCAATCGGTGCCCGATGCCGCCTTCCTCGATGCTGAATTAACCCTTGGCTTGCCATCAGGCCTGACCGCCGCCTGCGGCATTGATGCCATGGTCCACGCTATCGAGGCTTTCACCTCAAAGGGGAATAAAACCCCGGAAACCGACCTGGCCGCCAAAAAGGCCCTGAAATTATTATGGGCTGCCCTGCCCAAGGCGCTCAAAAATGGGAAAGATTTTGAGGCTCGTGAAAACATGCTGATCGGCGCCATGCTGGCCGGCAAGGCAATTTCTAACGCCCCGGTTGGGGGTATCCACGCCCTCGCCTACCCTCTGGGTGGTTTGCATCACATCCATCATGGCCTCTCCAACGCGCTGCTTTTACCCCCGGTATTGCGCTTTAACGCCAAGGCCGCCGCCCCGCAATATGGTGAATTGGCCGATCTGGTGATGCCTGGAATTTCCGGAGGGGCTGATGAGAAAACCTCAACCTTTATTGATGCCCTTGAGGCGTTGATTGCTGACAGCGGCCTGGAGACCCGGCTTTCCCAGGTTGGTATTAATCATAACCATATTCCCAGCCTCGCCATCGAGGCCATGAAGCTCGACCGGCTTTTGAAAAACAATCCTAGGAAAATAATCCTTAAGGACTCGCTGGAAATTTATCAAAGTCTTCTTTAAACCGCGACTTTGGCCTTGATGTGGGGATGGGGATCGTAGCCGGTCAGTTTGAAATCTTCAAATTTGAATTCGAAAATATCGGTCACATCAGGATTGATGGTCATGGTGGGAAGCGGCCTTGGTTGCCGCCTTAATTGCTCATCGGCCTGTTCCAGATGGTTGGCATATAAATGGACGTCGCCAAAGGTGTGGACAAAATCACCGGGCGCATAGCCCGTCGCCTGGGCCATCATCTGGGTCAGAAGCGCATAAGAGGCAATGTTAAAGGGTACCCCCAGGAAGACATCGGCCGAGCGTTGGTAAAGCTGACATGAAAGCCTGCCCTCCGAGACAAAAAACTGGAACATGTTGTGACAGGGCGGCAAGGCCATCTTTTCGATTTCACCGACGTTCCAGGCCGACAAAATATGCCGCCGTGAGGTCGGGTCCTCCTTGATACTTTGAACCAGGTTTGACACTTGGTCGATCTTGCGGCCA
>SMXR01000027.1 GCA_004356215.1 Alphaproteobacteria bacterium
AGCGGCGGCATCGGACGCAGAAAATGAATGTCGCCATCGGTAAAATCCATGGTGATGTGCATGGCATCGTTGGGCAGCGGCCGGGTTTGCCAGATTTCCGGATCAAAGGCGATTTCTGCCTGCAAATTATTCAGGACACCGCTGACAACATTTGCATCCAGCCAGGTGCGCCCGCCTGAATGGGGCACCGGGGGCCACAATTTCATCAGGGTGGCGATGCGAAGATTATCACCGCGGAACACCATGCGCACCGCCGGGATCGCCTCTTCCGGGAAAAATTCCAGAAACCCGTCACCTTCAATAATTGCCTGGTCGACCGAAAGCCGGATCAGGTCTACCGTCACCAAATTTTTCGCAGGATCAAGGGTGCCCTTGAACACCATGTCCTCAAACGCCGCCGGAGTTGGATGGAACGGTTCGTAATAAATCGTGCCCGGCCCGCCACCAACATCAAAGTCGACCCGGCTGATACCCCCGCTTTCGTTCTGCCAGGTGGTCAGGGTCCCGTAAAGCGGCATGCGGATGGCATCGAAAACACCCGCCAGGCCGACTTCGGCCGCCAGTTTTGAGGGGTTCAAACCCTGAATTTCCAGATCGGTCCGGGTTTGCCCCTCGGCGGTTTTGCCGGAGGTCAGGTTTACCCGAATTTCTTCGCCTTCCGAGACCAGCTTGATATCAGCGTTGAGCGACAGGCCGAACGGGGTCCTGACCAGGGATAGCTGGGAATTGGGCATCACCCAGACAACCCCCAGATCCCGCTCTTCCAGGCTTAGGGTGGCATCCCGGATATTTACAACCTTCAGGCCCTTGAGGCGGCTGTTTTCCCCCTCCCCCTTAAGCAGCGCTTCCATAAAGCGGATCGCCGGCGGTTTTTCATTGGGATCATCGGGCTCAACTTCTTCATCGTCGGCCGACAGCAGCTGGTTGATTTTGGCTTCAAAGCGTTCCGCCGACCAGAAAAATTTGAGTTCGGCGCCAAAAAGATCGATCCGCTCAGGGATAAGATTGCCAAGGATGAGCCCGGTGCCATCAAAATCAATGGCGATGCGCGGGAAACTGGCGCGAACATCGCCCTCAATACCGGTAATGGCCGCATTCTCAAGGATAAATTCAAAGGCGGTTTGTTCGAAATTGAAGGTCAGGAAAACGCCATCAAAGCTCAGGGTTTGTTCTGGAAAGGCAGCCTCAAAAGGCTCGCTAATATAGGGCGCCATAAAATTGACCGGGGTCGGGCCATAGGCCAGGCGAATAAATATCAGGCCGAAGATGACCGCGGTGGCGACCAGCAAACGATTGCAAAAACGAAAAAACGGTTTTATTTTTTTAGCCAAGGTATCCTGCGTGTCCTGCTTTTTTTTAAAGTCGAATTAATCCGCTTTTGCCACCTTCGGTGGGATCATGTCAAAAAGGTACCTTGACCCCACCCTGCTCTTTAAGCACTTTAGCCCTGAAACTTGTCCTCAACAAGGCTATTGCCATGGCTTTCTGGTCTGTAAAATCGCTTCCCAAACCTTTTTCCCCGGAAAAGGGTGAAGCGGTATTGAAAACCCTTAACGAGCAAGCCACGGAGGGCAGCAACAGCCGCCTCCTAAAACTCTTAAAAGTGGGCGAAAACAAGGCCTTGATAATCTCTTTGGCCGGGAATTCCGATTTTCTTGGCCAGTTGATGGTGCGCAACCTGCTTTTTTTAACCAAACTTTTTAACAAGGCGCCGCTGGCCCTGCTCGATGCCCTTTTGGAAAAAACCGCCAAAAAATGCGCTGCAACCCCAGGACGGCCGGCTTTTATGGCAATACTGCGAAAATTGAAATCCCAGGCCGCACTGCTAATCGCCGCCGCCGATATCGCCGGAACCTGGACGCTGGAGGAAACCACCGAAGCCCTGACCCGGCTGGCCGACCTGACCCTGCAATTATCACTGGCCCACATTTTACACGAGAAAATGGCGATTGGTGACCTTCCCTGGCCTGATGGCGCACCGGAGGCGGCCCACCCCGGGCTGGCCCGCGAGAGTGGTTTTGTGATCTTAAGCCTTGGCAAGCTTGGTGCCCGGGCGCTCAATTATTCCAGCGATGTCGACCTGATCCTTTTATACGACGAGGAAAAAATCAATTATCAGGGCAGTCAGAACCCACGGCATTTTTTCACAAAAATCGCCCAATCCCTGGTCGGCCTGATGGCGGAACGCACGGCGGATGGCTATGTTTTCCGGGTTGACCTCAGGCTTCGGCCCGACCCGGGCACAACCCCGCCGGCGGTCTCGTTCGCCGCTGCCGAAGTTTATTACCAAAGCATGGCGGAAACCTGGGAACGGGCGGCGATGATCAAAGCCCGGGTCAGCGCCGGTGATTTTGCCGCCGGCCGAGATTTTTTGACCCGGATTCGTCATTTTGTCTGGCGCCGGCTGATAGATTTTGCCGCGGTCCGGGATATCCACGCCATCAAGGATAGAATTTTACAGCATTACGGGCACCGGACCATTTCGCTTTTTGGCCACGATATCAAGGTTGGCGAAGGCGGCATTCGCTCGATCGAGTTTTTCTGCCAGATCCACCAACTGATCGCCGGGGGCCGCAACCCCGCCTTGCGCATAGCCAACACCCAAAAAGCCCTGATGGCGCTGCGCGAAGCCGGGATTATTACCCTGACCACCGCAAACCAGCTTATTTCTGCGTATGAATTTTTGCGCCGGGTCGAACACCACCTGCAAATGGAAAACGATGAGCAAACCCAGACCCTGCCGCATTCGGATAGTGAAATGGCTCACCTGGCAACGTTCATGGGGTACGATGATATTACCACCTTCAAAACCCGGGTGCTGGCAAATTTAAGCATTGTCAAGCGCCATTATGACACCTTGCCCGGGGTCGATGAAGGCGACGCCCTGCCCGGCTTCCTGAAAGACCCCGAGGCCATGGAACGACGGTTATTCAGCTGGGGATTTTCTGATAGCGCCGCAGAAACTATTCAAAAATGGCGCCGGGGCTCCTACAAGGCATTGAAAAATCCCCGGTCGCGGAAAATTTTTGACGGGTTGCTGCCCGAGCTGCTGGAAACCTTTTCCCGCGGCACCAACCCGGACCAGATTTTAACCCATTTTGATGATTTTCTTTCGAAATTGCCCTCCGGGGTTCAAATTCTTTCCCTGTTCCAGAACAATCCCTGGGTGTTTCAGTTGATTGGCAAAATTGTCACCACCGCGCCGTACCTGGCAGGAGAGTTGGCCCGCCGGCCCGATCTTTTGGATTTTGTCCTCGACCCAACCTTTTTTGACCCGCCGGGTGATAAAAAGGAATTAAACAACAGCCTCCAGGGGTTTTTGGCTGACGCCCGAAATTATGAAGAAATTCTCGAAGCGACCCGAAAATGGCTCAACGAAATGCGTTTCCAGATCGGCCTGCAGCTACTGGAATCGCTGATTACGATCAAGGAAGCCGGGAAATACCGCGCTACGCTCGCCGAGGTGGTTCTGGGCGCCCTGCTGCCCGAAGTGAAAAACGACTTTGCCAAACGCAACGGCACCGTCCCCGGCGGCCAGCTGGCGGTTATCGCGCTGGGGTCTTTCGGGGGCCGTGAGTTGACCCAGGGGTCAGATTTGGACCTGGTTTTGCTCTACGATGCCCCACCCGACGCCCGGGCGAAAAAAGGCAAGGGGCTTTATGCCAGCCAGTATTATATTCGCCTTGGCCAGCATTTCCTGACCGCGCTCAGCGCCATGATGGGTGCCGGAAAATTGTATGACGTCGACTTGAGGTTGCGGCCCTCGGGGCGCTGGGGGCCTTTGGTGGTGACCCTTGATGCTTTTTCGGATTACCAGAAAAGTTCAGCCTGGAGCTGGGAACATATGGCCTTGACCCGCGCCCGGGTGGTGGCGGCAAACGCCAAATTCGGTAAAACTATCGAAGCCGCGATTGCAGAAATTCTTTCCCTGAAGCGCACCCCGGCCAAGCTGGCGCGGCAAATGGACGAAGGCCGGCAAAAATATTTTGAGGAACTGGGCAGTGAAAATATCTGGTCGGTGCGCCAGGTTCGTGGCGGCCTGGTCGATGCCGAATATATCCTGCAATTTCACCTTTTAAAGGAGGGCCACAAGCACCCGGGAATATTTAACCCTGATTTTGAAACCGCGCTGGGCAATCTTGAACAAGTTAAAGCGATCACAAAAAAGGATGCCGCCGGCCTTCTTAAGGCCCACGATTTTTACCTGGAAATCCATGGCCTTTTGCGGCTGTGTCATGCAGAAAACCCGAATTTTGAAGACCTGTCACCTTCATTGCTATCGCTGATGGCCGGGGCCACCGAAATCCCCAATGTCAAGGGGTTGAATGCCGCTCTGAAAGAGACCCAGGCCTGGGTTTATGCGCTTTATCAAAAACACATTTCCCGGTATGTAACGGGGAAATAAAATGACGGAGGAGAAACTATGACCATTGATATTGGCGATGCTGCACCCGCTTTTGCCCTTCCCGGCACCCTTCCTGGTGGTGGCGGCGGGGAAATCGCTTTGTCGGATTATGCCGGCAAGGCCGTCGTGCTTTATTTTTACCCCAAAGACATGACCCCGGGGTGTACCATCGAGGCGATCGATTTTTCGGCGCTGGCGGGGGAATTTGATAAAGCCGGGGCGGTTGTCATCGGGGTTTCCAAGGACAGTCCGGCCCGTCACGACAAATTCTGCGAAAAACATGGCCTGAAGATCCGCCTGGTTTCCGATACCGACGGCACCCTTTGTGATGCCTACGGAGCGTGGAAACAAAAAAGCATGTATGGCCGGACTTTTATGGGGATTGAGCGGACGACTTTTTTGATCAATGACCGCGGCGAACTCCAGCAAATTTGGCGCAAGGTTAAGGTAAAAAACCATGCCGCTGAGGTTTTGGCCGTGGTTCAGGGCCTGTAATTCATGAAAAGTTTGGGAGCAGCCGCGCTTTTGGTGTTAACCACATCCGGTGCCGCCGCCAAAGCCGAAAAAAGTATCAAGGCCGCCCGGGCGTGGCAAAACGGGGATTTAACCCCAGAATGCACGGTTTCCCCGCCGCAGCGCCCGTCCCGTCCCAAAAAGCCTGAGCTATTACCCCCCGGCCAGATGCCCAGAAGGCGGGGCGGAAAAGAAAAAAAGAACCGGATCGCCCTCTTGCATGCCATCGCCCATATCGAGCTTAATGCCATCGACCTGGCCTGGGATATGATCGCCCGCTTCGGCCACGGCATGCCCAGAGAGTTTCTTGATGACTGGGTGATGGTCGGCGCCGATGAGGCCCGGCATTTCACCCTGCTGGCGGCACGCCTCAGGGGCCTTGGCGCCAGCTACGGCGACCTGCCCGCCCACGATAGCCTGTGGCAGGCGGCCCAGAAGACCAGTGGCGACCTCCTTGCCCGCCTTGCCGTGGTACCGTTGGTGCTGGAGGCCCGCGGCCTGGATGTCACACCGGGCATGATAAAAAGGCTGGAGGGGTTTGGCGACGCGGAAACCGCAGCCATCCTGAAAACAATCTATCAAGATGAAATTGGCCATGTCAGGGCCGGGGCCCGGTGGTTTATGAGGCTTTGTGAGGCCCGCGGGCTAAAGCCTGAAATCACCTTTCAAAGCCTGGTCAAAACCCATTTTTCCGGCACCCTTAAACCCCCTTTTAATATCCTGGCCCGAAGCAAGGCGGGGCTGCCGGAGACCTTTTATTCACCAATAGCTGAAAAATAACCGCTGAATTTTCCCAAAAATCAAGAACTTATGGGTTTTCTTGGACGCCTGAATGCGCTACAAAACCCGATGTCTTTGAGTCGGCGGCAGGGGTTCTTAAGAGGGTTCTGTCGGGGGGACAGGTAAAACCAACAGCGGGCGATCTGTTACGTGCCAAGCCAACAGGAAAATAATAAACCAACATGGCTGCAAAGGGTGTTCGTAGAACGCCAGGTCTATTTGCGCAGCCATGGCGAGGTTAGTTTTGTTTCGATTTCGGCAAGGACCCAAATGATTGCGACCGGAATTGCTGGGATTGCCTTTTTATGGATAGCCTTTGCCAGCGCCAACGTCATGTTCCGGGATGAAGTAATCGAAGCCAAGAACAGTGAAATCGAGGCGCTGGGCGCCGCCAACCTGGAACAAACAAAAGATATTGAACGCCTTCAGGGCACGGTGATGGACAAAACCCGCGACCTTGAGGAACGTTCGGATTACCTTCAAGGTTTGATTGAAAGCGACCCTACAGGCATCCTCGCGCCCGGC
>SMXR01000028.1 GCA_004356215.1 Alphaproteobacteria bacterium
AACATTGGTTTTATGGCGGTTGAAGCTATTGCCCGGGATTTTTCCTTTGGCCCCTTCAAAAAACGCTTCAATGGCCAGTTTTCCGAAGGCAAGATCGGTCGCCACAAAGTCTTTATCCTGAAACCGGAAACCTTCATGAACCGCTCCGGCGGGTCGGTTCAGGAAGCCGCAAGGTTTTATAAAATCCCACTTGGGAATATTTTTGTTTTTTATGACGAGATCGACCTGGCCCCGGCCAAGGTCAGGGTTAAGTTGGGCGGCGGTGCCGCCGGTCATAACGGTATTCGCAGCCTGTTGGCCCATCTTGGTGAGAACTTTAACCGGGTGCGCATCGGCGTTGGCCATCCCGGCGACAAGGATTTGGTTCACGGCTTTGTTTTGTCAAACTTTTTCAAGGCCGACCACCTGTGGGTAAAAATTATCCTGGCGGCGGTAAGCAAATCCTCCCCGTATTTGGTCAAAGGTGATAATGAACGCTTCCAGAATGATGTGGCGCTTTTAAGCCACCCGTTTCTACCCAAGAAAGAAGACGACTGACGTGGGATTTAAATGCGGAATTGTCGGGCTTCCCAATGTTGGGAAATCAACCCTTTTTAACGCGTTGACGCAAACCGCAAGCGCGGCTGCGGAAAATTATCCGTTTTGCACGATCGAGCCCAATATTGGCCAGGTGCCGGTGCCCGACCCGCGCTTGCATGAAATCGCCCGGATAGCAAAATCGAACAAGACCATTGAAACCCAATTGATGTTTGTTGATATCGCCGGCCTGGTCCGCGGCGCCAGCAAAGGCGAAGGCCTGGGCAACCAGTTTCTCGGCAATATTCGCGAAGTCGATGCCATTATTCATATCCTTCGCTGTTTTGAAGACAGCGATGTAACCCATGTTGAAGGCAAGATTGACCCCATTTCTGATGCCGAAACGGTGGAAACCGAATTAATGCTGTCAGATCTGGAAAGCCTGGAGAAGCGAAAAGAGGCTTTCATAAAAAGGGCCCGGGGCAATGACAAGGAAGCGGTGGCGGCCCTACCCATTGTCGAAGCTATTTTAACTTTGCTGGAAGCGGGCAAACCGGGCCGGCTGTACACCCCCAAGGATAACGACGAGCGCCGGTTTGTAAAAAGACTGCACCTTTTGACCACCAAACCCATTTTGTATGTCGCCAATGTTGAAGAAGATGTTGCCGCGACCGGTAATGCCTATTCTGAAAGCGTCGTGCAAATGGCTGCAGCCCAGGGCGCCGGGGCAGTCGTGATTTCCGCTGCGGTTGAAGCGGAAATTGCCCAGATGGAACCTGCCGAGCAGCAGGAGTTTTTAAAAGCGATTGGTTTGGAAGAAACCGGCCTCGCCCAGGTTATCAGGGCCGGGCACAGTCTTTTGGACCTGATCACCTTTTTTACTGCCGGACCCAAGGCAGCCCGCTCCTGGACCGTTCGGGCGGGTTCAAAAGCGCCCCGGGCGGCGGGGGTTATTCACACTGATTTTGAAAAAGGCTTTATCCGCGTCGAAACCATTGCCTATCCGGATTTTATCGCCTTTGGCGGTGAAAATGGCGCCAAGGATGCCGGCAAAATGCGTCTTGAAGGCAAGAACTATGTTGTCCGGGATGGCGACGTTTTACACTTTCGCTTTGCCACGTAACCTTTTCTTAGACATTTTCCTGTCACACTTCGGCGAATATACTATGGTTTCGGTTTGGAGATGAACCGTATGAAAATTCTCAAAATTTTTGGTCTTGGCACTGCGCTCTTTGTCGCCGCCTGTTCGACGCCGAGTGGCGGCGGTGTTACCTATCGGTTAAACGGGGATGATATTTTAATTCTTCAAACCGCCAAAGGTTTGCTGAGCGATGAAAGTAAATGGGCCCATCATGATAATCAGCGCTGTGACCTTGAAGCGACAACGTGGACCCTGTTCTGTGCCCTGCAAAAGGCCTCTAACGATGTTTTGGGTGAATTTCAGTTGCGCCGCCCGGCGCTTGAGGAGGTCCGGGTTGTGGTTGAAGAGGTCGCAGGGAAGACCCTTGATCGTCGCTTGATCGATTTCAATAATCTGCCGTCAACTTCGTTTGAAGATGTCCACCGGGTTCTGGATATATCTATAAAGCGGGTGCAGGCGCGTCTGGATGCCTCTTGATTTCAGGGAAATTAATCGCCTTCGAATTCACACAGCGTAATAATATCAACGCCCATGTCGCGAATACGGCGGGAACCGCCAAGGTCAGGCAAGTCAACAATAAAGCAGGCAGCAGCGACCGTACCACCGGTGGCGCGGATCAGTTTGACAGCGGCCTCCGCAGTCCCGCCGGTGGCGATTAAATCATCCACCAGCAAAACTAGATCGCCATCGGCAATGGCGTCGCTGTGGATTTCCAGACGGTCGGCGCCGTATTCCGATTGATAATCTTCGCCCACCGTATCGTGGGGAAGTTTACCGGGTTTTCTGATTGGGACAAAACCGGTGGAAAGCTGGTAAGCTATGGCCCCGCCGAGGATAAATCCGCGGGCCTCAATGCCCACCACTTTGTCGATAGCAACCCCGGCATAGATTTTCACCAACTCATCGATCGACCTTTTAAATCCAACCGGGTCGGCCAGCAGTGTAGTGATATCGCGAAATTGGACACCCTTCTTGGGAAAGTCGGGAATTGTCCTGATACGCGATGTCGCCCAGTTTTTCATTGATATCCTTAAGGTTTAAGGCGCCGCCAGATTGTCTTCATTGATAAAAACAACAAGAGCGTCAGGACCAGAGAATAGAGTACCACACTAAAACCCATTGTTAGGCGGGCCTCCAGATTGGGCTCCGCGGTCCACATCAGGAAATTGGTTACATCTTTAGACATCTGCTCAACGCTGGCTTCGGTGCCATCTTCATACTCCACAAAACCGTCAAACAACGGCGGCGGCATGACAATTTCCCAGGTATCAAAGTACGGGTTGTATGTGGTGGTGTCTGAATTGGGAACAAAATCCACAGGCGCATCCACGTACCCGGTTAAAAGCGAATGGATATAATTGGGGCCATCTGCCCGTGCCTTGGCCATCAAGGAAAGGTCGGGTGGTGCCTTGCCTCCATTAGAAATTGCGGCAGCCGCCGGGTTGTCAAACGGCGCCGGGAAAGTATCGGCCAGAATGCCGGGGCGTTCATACATATCGCCGAAGCGGTCGGGACCAGCGGTGATTTGATAGGAGGCAGCAATTGCCTTGGCGGCCCCTACGGAATAGCCAATTTCGGTTAAATTTCTGAACGCGATCAGATCAAGGCTGTGGCACGCTGAACATACCTCGCGGTAAACCTGCAGGCCACGGCGTACCGCCGCCTTATCGAAATGGCCGAACCTGCCATCAAACGACCATTCCATTTGCCTGGGGTGTTCAACCGGCCGGTCAACAACTGGCGCTGCTTCAATCCCCAAGCCTTCGTAGGCCGTGGCCATGAAGCTGTTTTCTTCTGGCGGAGAAAAGGTCAGGAACAAGACCACCCGGAAAGAAAACAGGGCAAGAATTAAAAAGGCTCCAATTCCGACAATTTTATCAATATTTTTTTTCAAAAAATCCATTTTCTTTTCCCCCGCTACTTTGTAACCGGTTCAGAGATGCTTGTCGGCAACGGCCGCGTTTTTTCATATTTACCTAGAAGGTATAAAATGACCGTGAAGTGCAAAAAGTAATAGGCGGTGCCAAACTGGCCAAGGTAAATCCACAAACCCTCCGCGGGCATGGCGCCGGCCACCCCAAGCAGGAAGAGATCCGCCACTATCACCCAGAAAAATATCCTGTAAAGTGGCCGGAAGGTGGCCGAACGTACCTTCGATTTATCAATCCAGGGCAGGAAAAACAGCAGGATGATAGACCCGAACATTGCCAAAACCCCGAGCAATTTGGCGTCAATTAAGGTAACCCCGAATACTGAGATATCCATCGTAAACGCACGCAGGATTGCATAGAACGGCAGGAAGTACCATTCCGGCACAATGTGCGGCGGCGTCGACATCGGGTTGGCCTGGATATAGTTATCCGGATGGCTCATCAGGTTGGGAAAATAGAAAACGAATACGGCGAAAACCACAATAAAGACACCAATCCCGAACAAATCCTTGATGGAATAAAAAGGATGGAAGGGGATGGTATCCGCCGTTCCTTTTTTGACATCAATGCCCGTGGGGTTGCTGGATCCTTTGGTATGAAGCGCCCAGATATGCAAAATCACCACCCCGACAATCAAGAAGGGAAACAGGTAATGCAAGCTGAAAAAACGGTTAAGCGTTGAGTTATCGACCGCGAATGAGCCCCTCAGCCATTCAACAATCCATTCACCAATCCCCGGGATTGCGGTAAAGAAGTTGGTGATCACGGTGGCTGCCCAATAGCTCATTTGTCCCCAGGGCAGCACATAACCCATGAAAGCAGTGGCCATCATCAGGACCAGGATCAATAACCCCAGCATCCACAGTAATTCCCGTGGCGCTTTGTAAGACCCATAATACAGCCCTCGAAACACATGGATATAGACCACAAGAAAAAACAGCGACGAACCGTTGGAATGAATATAACGCATCAGCCAACCGTAATTGACATCACGCATGATGTGTTCAACCGACTCGAACGCACCAGCGGCCGAGGGATTATAATGCATCGCAAGGATTATACCGGTGATGATCTGGACGATCAGGCAAAATCCCGCCAGGGAGCCAAAATTCCACCAGTAATTGAGGTTTCGCGGTGTCTGGTAAGCGGGCCCGACGTATTCATCCATCAGTGTAAAAATAGGCAGGCGGTCATCAATCCAGTCAATAATTCCTTTTATTCCGGTATTTTTTTTGCCAGCCATTTTACGTCTCCGTCGTGCCGATAATTATTTTGTCGTCACCAACAAAAACATAGTCCGGAACAAATAAGTTTTTCGGGGCCGGGCCTTTTCTGATGCGTCCGGAGGTATCATAATGCGAGCCATGGCAGGGACAGAACCAGCCGCCATAATCACCGCGCTCGCCGAGCGGGATACAGCCCAGGTGGGTGCATATTCCAACCATGATCAGCCATTCGGGTTTTTCCACCCGCGCTTGATCGGTCTGCGGATCCCGCAGGTCGCTTAAAGGCGTTGCTTCGGCTTCAAGAATTTCCTGTTGGGTACGGTGGCGAACAAATACCGGCTTCTTTTGCCAGACCACCAGAATACTTTGACCCACTTCAATCTGGCTTAAATCCACTTCGGTGGTGCTCAGGGCCAAAATATCTGCCGAGGGGTTCATTTGATCGACCAGCGGCCAGACCGTGGCACCAATGCCAACACCGCCGACAACCCCAGCCAAAATATGAATAAAATCGCGCCGCGTTACGGGCTGTTCTGGATCCGCTTTTGTTCTCTTACCCTTAGGTGCCATGGAGCTTTTCCCTACTCTTAGAATGCCTTGGTTACCTTGAGAAGAATTCGCAAATAATTTCAGGTTAAGAACCCCTCCCCGATCCCTTGGAGAAAGGTTTACCGGGGCT
>SMXR01000029.1 GCA_004356215.1 Alphaproteobacteria bacterium
ATTCAACTCGCGAAGGACCCCATCCATAATATCGCTTAAGACCCTGGCGGCTTCCAGCCCGGAAATTTTTCGCGCCCGGAGGCGCCTGGCAAGGTCATCCCTTTTATTTTGAAACTCGGGCTTCAGGGCGGCGACAACCTGTTTCCTTAAAACATCATAGGGTTTGCCCTGAAGTGCTAGTGTTTTGATATCTTCGGCGAGCGTCGGTGTTGGTATTATTTCCTTATGCACCTTTTTATCCATAGTGCTTATTTGCCTTTTTCCTTAAGCAGGCGCCTAAGGGCATAAAGCTCTTCCAAAGCCTCCTTGGGGGTCAGTTCGTCGGGATTTATTTCCCCTAGTGCCGCTTCAATTTCCGGGGTATTGGTCGTGCCATATGAGATCGTCCTGACGGCCTTCTGAAACAGCGGTAAATCATTGATGGCTTTGCCCTGCCCGCCCTCGTTCCGGGCCACTTCCAGGCTTTCGAGAACCTGAAAGGCGCGTTCGACAACCGCGGCCGGAAGCCCCGCCAACCTGGCCACCTGAATGCCGTAGGACCGGTCGGCGCTGCCCACCGCAACCTCATGCAAAAAAACCAGGTCGCCCTTCCATTCCTTGACCCGCATGGTGTGCAACGAGACATTTTCCAGCCGCGCGCGCAGCGCCGTCAGCTCATGATAATGGGTGGCAAACAAGGTGCGTGATTTATTCACCTCATGCAGCTGTTCGATTGAGGCCCAGGCTAATGACAGGCCGTCATAAGTGGCGGTGCCACGGCCAATCTCATCCAAAATCACCAGCGACCGCTCGCCCGCCTGGTTCAAAATCGTTGCGGTTTCAACCATTTCAACCATGAATGTGGAACGTCCCCGGGCAAGATCATCCGAGGCGCCGACGCGACTAAACAGCCGGTCAATAATGCCAATATGGGCGCTGGCAGCGGGGATATATGACCCCATCTGGGCAAGAATAGCGATCAGTGCATTTTGCCTGAGAAAGGTACTTTTTCCGGCCATATTGGGGCCGGTAATCAACCATAATGACTGCCCCGCGCCAAGGTCACAGGCGTTGGCAACAAAGGGGCTTTCTCCTGATTTTTGCAACGCCCTTTCGACTACCGGGTGGCGGCCTTCGGCCACCTCGAACGCCAGGCTGTCATCAACCTTGGGCCGGGCGAAGTGGTTTTCGCTGGCCAATACCGCAAGGGCGGTTGAAACATCCAGCGTGGCCAGGGCTTCCGCTGCGGTTGAAATGGCGGTGCTTTGGCTGAGTATCTTTTTTGAAAGATTTTCAAAAATCTGATGCTCAAGGGCAATTGCCTTTTCGGCGGCTTCAGAAATTTTTCCCGCCAATTCGGATAAATCGGCGCTGGAAAACCGCACTGAATTGGCCAGCGTCTGGCGGTGGATAAAGGTTTCGTTCAAAGGCGGGCTCATTAAAGTCTCGGCGTGCCGCGCCGAAATATCGATATGAAACCCTAGAATGTTGTTGTGTTTTATCTTCAGGTTCTGGATCCCGGCTTCCTTTTTGTAGCGGCCCTCAAGGGCGGTGATCAGGCGCCGGCTTTCATCACGAAGGGTCCTGAATTCATCCAATGCCGCGTTATAGCCCTTGGCGATAAAGCCGCCATCCCGTTTGAGATTGGGCAGGTCTCCGGCAAGCGCCCTGGTCAGTTCCTGAACCAAAGATTCGTGCCCTTTAAGGGCCGCCAACGCGATTTTAATTTCCTGCGGTGGTTTTTCAGTCAGTGGTTTCCCGGGGACATCAAACAGGGAGCGAATGTCCATGGCCCCTTTCAGGCCATCGCTAATGGCACCCAGATCCCTGGGGCCGCCGCGCTCCAGACTCAACCGGGAGAGGGCGCGCTCAAGGTCGGGAATGCTGCGCAAAAGTTTCCTGATCTTCTCGGATTGAAACTCATTGGCCAAAAAGTGCGCCAATGATTCTTGCCGGGAATTGATCGCCTTTACATCGGTCAGTGGCCCCAGCAGGCGGCTCGCCAAAAGGCGGCTGCCGGCACCGGTGATGGTTCGGTCAACCACCGAAAGCAGGCTGCCCTTGGGCTCGCCAGCCAAGGTGTGGGTCAGCTCTAAATTTCGCCGGGTTGCCATATCGATAATCATGGCGGCTTTGGGGTCAAGTTTTTTTAAGGGCTTGAGCAGCGGTATCCGCCCTTTTTGGGTTTCCTTGATATAACCAAGCAAAGCCCCTGCGGTGGCCAGGTCGCTGCGTGAAAATGCACCGAAGCCGTCCAGAACCTTGACACCGTAAATTTCCTTGATCGCCTTCTCGCCTTCGAGGCTGTCAAAATAAAACGCCTCCAGCGGCATAATCTTTTCCGCCCAGGGGTGCAACAGCCGGGTCTTTCCAGCGTCGTCCAGAAAAGACGGGCTGATCAGGATTTCACCAGGGTTAAACCGGGTCAATTCGCCATCAAGGGTATCTTCGGAAGCGGGCATCACGGAAAAATCCCCGGTCGACATGTCGGCCAGCGCCAATGACATTTTCCCTTCGGCTTGCCCCAGCGCGGCCAGGTAATTATTCCGCCGGGCGTCGAGCAAGGTATCTTCGGTCAGCGTCCCTTGGGTGACCAGGCGGGTTACCTCGCGCTTAACGACAGCTTTGGGACCCCGCTTCCTGGCTTCGGCCGGGTTTTCGGTCTGTTCGCACACGGCGACCCGGAAACCCTTGCGAATAAGGCGCGCCAGATAGGTATCGGCGGCATGCACCGGAACGCCGCACATCGGGATATCATCGCCTAAATGACGGCCCCGTTTGGTCAATGTAATATCCAGCGCCTTCGCCGCAGCTTTGGCATCGTCGAAAAACATTTCGTAAAAATCGCCCATGCGGTAAAACAACAGGCAGTCCTGGTTTTCCTCCTTGATCTTGAGGTATTGGACCATCATCGGGGTTACCGGGGCCGGCTTTTCTGTGCTTGGGGCTGATTTTTCTTTTTGCGCCACGATTTTTATCCAGATTGTCCTTTTAACCCCTTATATGGGGGGGCCTTGGCCTCAGTTTTTTGCAATATTCCTTGACAATTGAGCGCTAAAATCAATAGGCCTCTATAGTGTTCCTGATAATTCAGGCACAGGCTAGGCAAGGTTAAGCAAGGCATTACCACGTTAGCGTAAGGGTTTCGTCTTTAAAAGACGAAAGGGGGATTTTGTGAGCGATCATAATAAAAAATTTAGCGATCAGGAAGCGCTCAGGTTTCATTCCCAAGGCCGCCCCGGAAAAATCGAGATTATTTCTTCCAAACCAATGGCAACCCAGCGCGACCTGTCGCTGGCCTATTCCCCGGGGGTGGCCGCCCCGGTTCGGGCCATCTCCGAAAATCCTGATTGCGTTTATGACTATACCGCCAAGGGTAACCTGGTGGCGGTGATCACCAATGGGTCGGCAATCCTCGGGCTGGGAAATTTGGGAGCGTTGGCCTCGAAACCGGTGATGGAAGGAAAAGCCGTTCTTTTCAAGCGTTTCGCCGATGTTGATGCCATTGATCTTGAGATCGATAGCGAAGACGTCGAAGAATTTGTTAATTGCGTCAAACTTTTGGGACCGTCGTTTGGCGGCATTAACCTTGAAGATATCAAAGCGCCGGAATGTTTCATTATTGAGCAGGCCTTGCGTGAGGTTATGGACATTCCTGTTTTCCACGATGACCAGCACGGCACCGCGATCATCACCGCTGCCGGGATTATCAATGCCCTTGATTTGACCGGCCGCACCTTCAAAAAAACCAGGATTGTTGTCAATGGTGCCGGTGCCGCCGCGATTGCCTGTTCCGAGCTGATCAAGGCGATGGGCCTGCCCCATGACAATCTGATGATGTGTGATTCTAAAGGGGTTATCTACCAGGGCCGGGAAGAAGGCATGAACCAGTGGAAAGCCGCGCACGCGGTCAAGACCAAATGCCGCACTCTGCGCGAAGCGATCAAGGGCGCGGATGTTTTTATCGGGCTTTCGGTCAAGGGTGCGGTTGACCAGAAAATGATCAAATCCATGGGCCGCAAACCAATCGTCTTTGCCATGGCCAATCCCGACCCGGAAATTACCCCTGAGGAAATAATGGCCGTGCGCAAGGACGCGATTATTGCCACCGGCCGCTCGGATTATCCCAACCAGGTGAATAATGTTCTGGGTTTTCCTTATATTTTCCGCGGCGCCCTGGATGTCCGCGCCAGAGCCATTAATGAAGAAATGAAAATCGCCGCCGCCGAAGCACTGGCCGAGCTGGCGCGCGAGGATGTCCATGACGAAGTCTCCAGCGCTTACGCCGGTAAACGTTCGCACTACGGCCGGGATTATATTATCCCGTCACCGTTTGACCCCCGGTTGATTGAATGCATTCCCCCCCGCGTTGCCAAAGCCGCTGTGGATAGCGGCGTGGCACGGATTGAAATGTTAACGGCTGAAGACTACAAAATCAGCTTAAGCGCGCGGCTGAATCCGACGGTGGGGACGCTGTCGCAAATGTTTGTCCAGCTGCAGAAAAACCCGCGCCGGGTGGTGTTCGCCGAGGCCGAGGAGGAGCGCATGACCCGCGCCGCACTCAGTTTCAGAAGCTCGGGTTATGGCACCCCAATCCTGATCGGCCAGGAAACCGTGGTCGGCCAGCGCCTCAAGGAAGCCGGCATCGAGGATATGACCAATCTGGAAGTTCACAGCGCCCGCACCAGCACCTGGAACAAGGAATTTGCCGACTTTTTGTATGAACGCCTGAAGCGCAAGGGCTTTCTTTACCGCGACATCAAAAGGCTGGTGAACCGCGACCGGAATGTCTTTGGCGCCTGCATGGTGGCCCTGGGCCACGCCGATGCCATGGTCACCGGGATAACCCGTCATTACTGGCAGGCGCTGAAAAATGTCCTGTTGGTGATAGACCCCAAGGAAGGCTACAAGCCGTTTGCCATGTCAGCGGTGGTGACCCGCAACAAGACCATTTTTATCGCTGACACCGCCGTGAATGAGCGACCCAATGCTGAAGAGCTGGCCGAAATCGCTACCCAGGCCGCCGGTATTGTCCGGATTTTGGGGCAAACCCCCAGGGTTGCCTTCCTGTCCTATTCCAATTTTGGTAACCCGACGCGGCCATTGACCAAACATCTGCGTGCCGCCGTGAAAATTCTGGAAGAGAAAAAAGTCGATTTTGAATTCGATGGCGAGATGATGGCCGATGTTGCGCTGAACCCAGACATGGCCAAGCTTTATCCGTTCTCACGTCTGACCAAGCCCGCCAATATCCTGATCATGCCGGGGCTGCAATCCGCCAATATTTCTTACAAACTTTTGGCCGAACTTTCCGGCGGGCGGGTTATTGGCCCGATCCTGTGGGGTATGCAAAAATCAATCCAGATAACGCGGATGAACTCAACCTCAACCGATATTTTGAATATGGCAGGCCTGGCGGCGATTGGTTCTCTGAGTGAGGAAGAAGCTTTTTTCCCGGGGTTTTAGGAAAAGATTTTGCGGGTTCCTTCCCGGGCGTCATATTTTCGCAGCATAAATAATAAAATAAGCCCCGGCACCGCCGCCGCCATGGTGATGATGAAAAAGCTTGGCCAGCCATACAACTCGGCCAATGCCCCGGAGCCGGTGGAAAGCAGGGTTCTCGAAATCGCAAAAAGCGAAGAAAACAAAGCATATTGGGTCGCGGTATAGCGGATATTACAAAGGATCGACAGGTAGGCAATAAACACCGCGGTTCCCATGCCACTGGCCAGGTTTTCCGCAGCTATGGTCACTGCCAGCAATTCGATATTGTGACCGACATAGGCCTGGATAACGAACATTGCGGTTGAGATGATTTGCACACCGAAGCTGATCAAAAGCGCCCGGAACAGACTTACTTTTGCCAGCAATATTCCGCCCAGGGCCAAACCGCCCAGGGTTGCCCCGAAACCAAAAACTTTGGCAACATTTGCAATTTCAATTTTCGAGAACCCGAGGTCGATCAGAAATGGGTTGGTCATGGTCCCAACCAGCGCATCGCCCAACTTAAAAAGTGTAATAAAAAGCAAAATGGCCAGCCAGCCCTTGCGAGTCAGGAAATCACCAAAAGGATCAATCACAGCCTTTTGCAGCCAGGCAACAACATTTTTGGGCCGGCCATTTTTGGCGGCAACCTCAGAAGCTTCCGGCTCCTTGGAAAGAAGCGTAGCCACCGAGCCAACCAGGATCAGCCCGGCCATGGCGATATACGTCACGCTCCAGGAATAGCTTGATGCCAGATACAGCGCCCCCGCGCCCGAAGCCAGCATACCAATGCGATAGCCATAAACATAACTGGCGGCGCCCGCGGCCTGTTCATTCGGTTCCAGTTTTTCAATCCTGAAGGCATCGATGACAATGTCTTGGGTCGCCGAAAAGAACGCGACCCCAAAAGCCATTAGTGCGGCCATGCCAGGATTTATATCGGGGGAAGAAAACCCAAGCGCAATGATGGCGGCGATCAGCAGCCCTTGCGAAAATAAAAGCCACGACCTGCGGCGCCCGAAAAGCTTTCCCAAAACCGGCAAGGGCAGGTGATCCACCAAAGGCGACCACAGGAATTTTATTGTGTAGGGCGTCCCCAGCGCGGCAAAAATACCGATTGTGGTCAGGTCTACCCCGGCTTCGCGCATCCAGACAAACAGCGTTGAGGCAGTAAGCGCCAGCGGCACCCCGCCGGAAAACCCGAGCGCAAGTATGGTCAGGAATTTGGGTTGGAAATATATCGTCCACGGGATTTTTTGCGCGCGATCAACTGACATGCCCCGCATCTTAGCGGCTGATTAAGTTTAGAAAAGGAAAATGCGACCAATAAGTATTTTTTCGAGGTCAGTTTTTTAAAACTCTTTCAGGGTTCTTTTCGCCCAGCGGGCGTATGAAGATAACATTTCCAACGCTAATTCTGTCGCCATGTTTCCCCCCTTTTGCATCCGCGGACCGGCGGTTTTATGAAAAAACTTCAATTCAGTTTCAAGCACACCAATTGTTTTCTGGATTGATTGAACCAAAGAGGCCAGCTCTTCATCCTTGAAATATAAATCAGAAA
>SMXR01000030.1 GCA_004356215.1 Alphaproteobacteria bacterium
GGCTGAGGCCACGCCCTAGCCCCGGGCCTTTTCTGAAACATAGACCGTCTCTTCGGCCACACCACCATAAACACACCGGTCGGAAACCGGGGAAAGAACGATCCAGCCCAGTACCTCACCCCGGTCATTTACATAAACAAACCGGCAAACCGCCAGGTGGGTTGCGTCCCATTCTTCATAGGACGGTGCCTCGGTCTCGAATGTGGCAAAGCCGGTGACAATGCCTTCTTCATAAATTCTTTTGACGGCAGGCCAATCGGCGGCAGTCATTTCACGGATCATTTCAGGTGCTCGTTCAGCCTTGGCATCAGTTCAACAAAATTACAGGGCCGGTAGCGGTTATCAAGCTGGTGCTTCAAAATCCCGTTCCAGCCGTCCCTGCAGGCGCCCGGCGATCCCGGCAGGGCAAATAGATAGGTACCCCCCGCGACCCCGCCAAGGGCCCGTGACTGGATTGTCGAGGTGCCAATCAGTTCATAACTAAGCCTCCGGAACAGCTCGCCAAAGCCTTCAATTTCCTTATCAAAAACACTTTTAAAAGCTTCCGGTGTGACGTCGCGGCCGGTTACCCCGGTGCCTCCGGTTGAGATCACCACATCGGTCTTGGGATCAGCTATCCATTTTTTTAGCTGGGCGGTAATCTGATCAAAATCGTCAGGGATAATGACCCTTCCAATCACCCTGTGACCAGCTTCATCAATACATTTTTGAAGGATATTTCCCGATTTATCGGTGTCCGGTGTCCGGGTATCGGAAACGGTCATAATGGCGATGTTTATGGGCAAAAAAGGGCGCTTTTCGTCAATTCCCGGCATTATCGGTGCTTTCTTGTCGCGGTGGTGTAAACTCCGGCGTGGCGGCATCATAGACCAACTGGATTTCGTGATCCAGAGATTCATAAACCGGCCAGGCGCCGGCGGCCACGGCGTCAAGGCTTGGGGTTGGCTGGCCGAACTGCAACCGGTAAATCCAGAAATTCGCCAATACCTTTTCAATAAAATTCCGGGTTTCGCGGTATGGAATGGTTTCAATAAACAGCAATGGATCGTTGTTATAATTGATCTTGTTTGACCAACGCCCAAGATTGCCCGGGCCGCCGTTATAGGCGGTGGCAAACTTGAACAGATTGCCATCGGTAACCTCATAGGCCAACAACTTCAGCATATAAGTCTGGCTTATTGTCATGTTCACCTCAGGCTCCAGAAGCTTGTATTTTGATGACCACCTAAGGCTGCGATCCTTGGCGATGAAACTGGCGGTCGAAGGCATTAATTGCATCAACCCCATAGCCCCGGCAGAGCTGCGGGCTCTGGGAAGAAAGTGTGATTCCTGGCGCATAAAACCGAAAAACAGAGCACGGTCAACGGTATAGCCGCCTTCGGGTTCCCACAACGGCACCGGGAACAGGTGACTGTCGGGCATAGCGGGAGCGTTGATATCCCGGGCAATCAGAATTTGGCTGGCCGGCAGATTGAGACGCGCGGCAAGGGCAATAATATTTTCAGGTTTCAAATGTTGTTTGCGGGTCCAGACCAGGCGCAATTCCTGATCGGCCAGGGTATATTCACCGACCTCGGCCAAGGCGATGGCGCGTTTGACGTGATCCAGTTTATACAATTCTTCAAAATCCGAAAGCGCAAGCGGCAGGTCGTCCCAAAAAAAATCAGGTTCCACCCCCAATTGACGCATGGCAATCAGTCCGTAAAAAGTTTCCTTGTGGCGAGCCGCGATCTTCAGGAACTTGGTAACTTCTTCGGGCTTTTTACATTTCAGGTACGACCGTGCGGCCCAAAACGCAGCGGCTGATTGGATCCAGCGGTCGCTGGTGACCCCTTGGGCGAGCCTGGAAAAGTGAACCCCAGCATCCGCGCACGCACCCCGCCGCCAGGCCGCCATGGCGGCGATCCAATTGGCCTGGGTCAGGGGATCTGGAGACATTTCCACGGCTAAAGATGCCAGCGCGTAGGCTTTGTCATCATTGCCGGTGAAAAAATAATTTTCCGCCAGGGTGGTTAAATTTTTAATAAATTCGGGTGGCGTAAAAATCTCTCGTTCCTCGAACGCCCACAGGCGCTTTTCCGCCCTTCCGGGACGGTTTCGGAAGATTTCCCGATCAAACCGTTTATCAAAACGGGCCAAGGCTTTTCGGTCGGCTTTTTTTCTAGTATCGGCGGCCTTTTTCGCTGGCGGGGGGGTGCCATTGGAATACCCGTTCCCATTGATAAGAGGTTCGGGGGATTTTGGCCTGCTGGCGCTGCCCTGGCGTTTTCGCGCCAAGCGATAAATCCGTTTTGCCCCCGGGTGATCGGCATAGACCGACATCCACCGAGAAAGTTCAGAGAATGTTGAGCGGTATTTTGTTGGGTGCATATAACGCTGGAACCTGATATGCCCAATCAGGATTTTATCCGAAAGTTGACTGATCAATTTGTCGGCGGCGTTCCAATCACCCTTTTCAGTCAGATCAAAAATGCGGGCGTAGAGGTCTATATCCTTGGCACTCAAAATGCTGATGGGCAGTTCTGCTTCGGTGCTAATGGTTTCCTGTGACAGGGCTTCTGGCGAGGGCATAAAGAACAAGATCGCCAAAGCGGCGATAACGGGGCGGGTGAGAATTTTTTTAAAGGTCAATTTCATAAAAATCAACTTCAGGCCCTCTCGTTTTGGGGGTTAATTTAGTCTACATACCATTTTGGACGGGCAAAGTCAGCCATCCAGTTTTGTTTTTATCTCCAAAAGATCGTGCCAGGCTTGGCGCTTCAACTGTGGTTGGCGCAGCAGGTAGGCCGGATGAAACATAGCCAATGCCGGGATCGTTATCTTGCCCACCCGGTAGGAAAGCCACTTTCCGCGCACCCGGGTAATTCCTTCGCTAATGTCCAATAAGGCGCTGAGCGCGGTTCCGCCAAGAAGAATTATGACCTTTGGGCTTACCAATTCAATATGGCGCTTGATAAAAGGAAGGCACAGAGTTTGTTCAACCGGGGTTGGCTTGCGGTTACCTGGCGGCCGCCAGGGCAGGATATTGGAAATGTAATAATCCTTGTCCTTTTCCCTGCCAATGGCGGCCATCATAGTATCCAAAAGGTGGCCTGAAGCGCCGACAAAAGGTTTGCCCTGGCGATCTTCTTCGGCACCGGGGGCTTCGCCGATCAGCATCAGGCCAGAGGCCACCTCGCCGCGTGAAAAAACTGTATTCATGGCAGTCTTTTTCAAGGAACAACCATCAAAACCTTCAATGGCGGCTTTTAATTCGCCCAGGGTTTTCGCGGCCTTTGCCAGTTTCTCAGCCGAAATTTCTGCTTCTGGTGGCGTTTGAGTCAAGGATTGGGCAATAGGTTGGACGGGTTTTTTTTGTTTTTCCGGCAACGCCTGCCGGGGCTCTGCGCTTTCTTTCTCCTTGAGCAGGAACCTGTTGACCGGTTTGTCCAGGACCGCCTCATTGGCACCACTTTCGACCTGCCAGGCAAGGTTCGATAAGTCATCATTGGCGCCGGGATCGGGAAGGGTCATTTTTGCTCCGCGGTTTTGTAAAAATTTACTGTCTTTCCCTTAACAAAAGGGGTCGGTAAAGTCATATACTATTCGCAGGAATGATATCGGTCCACATTGATTGACCGGCTTGTCACTTTGTGGGCATAAGTTTAGGCCGAAATATGGCCGGGAACCTTGAATAAGGAATTTAAATGGACCGCGAGGTGATGGAATTTGATGTCGTAATTGTTGGCGGCGGGCCCGCGGGGCTCAGCGCTGCAATCCGCCTCAAGCAATTGGCGGCAGAAAACAATTCCGAAATCTCTGTCAGTGTCCTGGAAAAAGGGGCCGAGATTGGTGCCCATATCCTGTCCGGAGCGGTTATTGATCCAAAGGCGCTTTATGAATTGTTCCCCGATTATAAAGACCGGGGGGCGCCGCTCACCACCCCGGTCAGTGAAAACCACCACTGGTTTTTAAGTGAAAAAAGCAAAACTGCGTTTCCCCATTTTTTGATGCCCCCCCTGATGAGCAACAAGGGAGCCTACACCTTATCACTGGGCAATTTCTGCCGTTGGCTGGCGGAACAGGCTGAGGCGCTGGGGGTTGAGATTTATCCGGGGTTTGCCGGGGCCGAGGTTCTTTACGATAAAAGTGGCGGGGTCAAAGGGGTCGCCATGGGCGACATGGGGGTCGCCAAAGATGGCAGCCATAAGGAAGGCTTTATGCGGGGGCTGGCGCTTTTGGCCAAATATACCTTGTTTGCTGAAGGGGTGCGCGGGTCGCTCAGCAAATCACTGATTGAAAAATTTTCCCTCGATAAGGGATGTGAGCCACAAACCTATGGCCTCGGTCTCAAGGAACTATGGGATGTGCCTAAGGAAAGCCACACCCCTGGCAAGGTTATCCATACCCAGGGGTGGCCGCTTGACAATGAAACCACTGGCGGTGGATTTATTTATTTTCAGGAAAATAACCAGGTCTCGATCGGATTTGTGGTGGCGCTGGATTACGCAAACCCCTATTTGTCCCCATTCCATGAATTCCAACGATACAAAAACCACCCCGCGATCCGGCCCATCCTCGAAGGCGGACGGCGTGTTTCTTCCGGCGCCCGCGCCATTAACGAGGGCGGCCTGCAGTCGATCCCCAAGCTGGTATTCCCTGGCGGTGCCTTGATAGGTTGTTCCGCGGGTTTTGTTAACGTGCCTCGTATCAAGGGCAGCCACAATGCCATGAAGACCGGAATGCTGGGGGCTGAAGCGGCCTTTAAGGCAATTTCCGAAGGCCGCCGCGGCGATGAGCTTACCAGCTATCCCAAGGCCTTCAAAGCCTCGTGGGCCTATACCGACCTGAAGAAAGTGCGCAATGTGCGCCCGGCCCTGAACAAGTTCGGTGCCAGGTTTGGCACTCTCTATGGCGGACTGGATATGTGGTTAAATTCGCTTGGCCTGGGTTTTTTGTTGCCGTGGACATTTGCTCACCAAAAAGACCATGAAGCCACCAAAAAAGCGGCCGAAAGCAAACCAATTGACTATCCCAAACCCGATGGGGTGATTAGCTTTGACCGGCTGTCTTCGGTGTTTATTTCCAATACCAATCATGAAGCAGATCAACCTAATCATTTGCACCTAAAAGATCCCAAGGTTGCCATAGATATTAATTTGAAGGATTACGCAGCGCCTGAGCAACGCTATTGTCCGGCCGGGGTTTATGAAATTATCGACGATGGCAAAGCTGGCCCGCGTCTTCAAATTAATGCCCAAAACTGCGTCCATTGTAAAACCTGTGATATAAAAGATATGACGCAAAATATTAACTGGACCGTGCCCGAAGGCGGCGGCGGCCCGAATTATCCAAATATGTAAAGCAATGAAAAAATGAAACAACTTTTTGGCGAACGCTTCAGATCGGCCAACCTGATTTTTTGCCTCCTGTTTCTGGCCGGGTGTCAAACCACTTCACCGCTTGATTCCGAAAAAGACAGCGAGCTGTCCAATTATTTGTTGGCCATTTATGCCGGCGCCCAAGGCGACCGCGCCCGGGCAAGCGAGTCTTATTTGAAGGTTTTAAAAAAC
>SMXR01000031.1 GCA_004356215.1 Alphaproteobacteria bacterium
TGGGCGGTGCTGCATTATTCAGTCTCCGGTAGCGCTGGATTGGCGTCAACGGTTTTTCTTCTTTTCCGGAAAACTATGACACCAACACCAATAAACGTCAAAAGTCCGCCAATCCACATTTTCAATGTTAGAATCTCACCCAAAAGAATCACACTGGCAATCACGGCAAAAACCTGGGACATCAGGGTTAGGGGGGCAATCGTCGTCACCGGGTAACGTTTCAACAAATAGTAAACCCCGCCATGCCCAACGATCGAAGACGCGACCGCGCTGAAAATAACACTCCCTTTGGCGCGCCATGACGCCGCTTCAATCGCAGCCAATTGGCCATTTTCAACAAAATAGGAAAGCGAGAGTACGGAAATCATTCCCAGCAACCCGATCCAGCACTGCAGGTTCAGCACATGAACCCCAGCCAGTCTTCTCAGCATAATAGCACCGACAGCATAAATAAAAGCCGCCAGCATCACCAGCAACAGGTCTTCCATATGCTCAAGCGCCCCCGGATCGAACCCCAGGATCATCACCCCGGCAAAAGCCAGCACCAGGCCCGCGATGGAAAAAATTCCGATCCGCTCGCCCAGAAATATAACCGCCAGCAAAGTGGCAAAGGGAACATTGGTCAAGGTGACAATCGCCACTGATGAAATATTATCGGCAACACTGATGGCATAATAAAGTATACTGAAATGAAGCGCCCCGATGATCAGCGCCGCGGAAATCAAATGTTTCATCTTGCCCTTGACGATTTTCAGAAACGGCAACAGCAAAACGAAAACCAGAACAAAGCGAAGCCCGGTGGCAAACAACGGGGGCATTTCATCGATAGCATATTTGGCGGCAATGAAATTCAGGCCCCAGGCCAGGTTAATAACAACCATGAGCAACAAATGAGACGAGCGCATAAGAATTCCTAAACCTGCAATTAGATCCAACCGCGCTCCTTTTCGATGCGGTCATAAGCGGCATTGATGGCCGCCAGTTTATCATTGGCGATATCAATAAATTCTTCCGGCAAACCCTTGGCAATTAATTTGTCTGGATGATGTTCCTTAATCAGGGTCCGGTAGGCTTTTTTCAACTCAGCGTCAGAGATATCCGGAGAGACGCCAAGGACTGTGTAGGGATCTTCGGCCCCGCCGCGCAAATACTGGGCCTTGATATGATCATAGCGGGCACCGCCATACCCAAAAATTCGAGCAACGTTTTTCAGGAATTCTTCTTCGGCGGGGTGAAACACACCATCGGCCAAGGCGATATGAAACAGCGCTCCCATCAGGTCTTCGAGAACCGCCGGGCTGTCTTTGAAAAGGGCGGCAATCTGGCGCGCATAGGCTTCATATCCGGCGCTGTCTTTTTTAGCCATGTCGAATATGCGGCCGACATTTTTTACCTCATGTGGGGGAATCCGGAAAATTTTCTTGAAGGCTTCAACCTCATCCCGGGTGACATGGCCATCGGCCTTGGCCATCTTGGCGGAAAGGGCAATGACGCCGATTGTAAAGGTAATCTGTTTGGTGGCCTGGGGCGCGATCCCTTCAACCCCGCGGTCAAAAGCATGCCCGGCGCCAACGCCCAAAAGCGCCCCCAACGGGCCGCCGACGGCAAAGCCCGCAACCCCGCCGATTATTTTACCCCAGATTGACATCGGATGGGTTTAGCATAGACTTTTCCCGAAAACTATAATCGTGTATGACAATGTTGAAATTTAAATTCCCGGGAAAAACCTGGAACATCAAATCAAATTGAGACGGACAAATATGCCAAAGGTTTCCATAGTTACGCTGACCAAAGATCGCAGAAAATTTATCCCCCCCCTGATAAAAAATGTTGCGGCCCAAAGCTGGCCCAAAGATGACCTTGAATGGATCATCGTCGATGATGGCGAGGATAAAATTGAGGATCTGGTCAAGGATATTCCTTATGTAAACTATCGCTATTACAAGACCCACCTACCTATTGGCCACAAACGCAATATCGCCAATTCCCTGGCCAGTGGCGAGTATATATTTTATTTCGATGATGATGATTATTCTTTTCCAAACCGGATTGCAGTGGGGGTTAAAGCCCTTGACCAAAACCCGCAGGCGATGATTATCGGTTCGTCGGGAATGTATATCTATGACAGCGATTTGAAAAAAATTTACGTCGCCGGCCCGTTTGGCCCCCGCCATGCCACCGAAGGCACCTGGGGGTTGCGGCGGACGCTTTTGCGCCAAACAAAATATGAAGAAAGCCTGATGCGGGCAACCGAAAGCAACTTCACAAAAAACTGGGCCATAGGCGTTATGCAGGTCGGCCGTAACAACACCATCGTCGCCACCGATCACGGCGGTAATTCGGTCTCGAAAAAACATTTGATAAAAAAAACCAAGGAATTTTTCGAGGTCGAACAAATTATCCCCGATAAAGCAGCCTGTGAATTTTTGAAAAGTTTATGACCTTGAGGGCTGGCAAATTTTAAAAAAAAACAAAACCGGCGATTGGCAGTTCTGGGTTGACCGGGGCGGGACTTTTACCGACATCGTCGGCCGCGCGCCGGATGGAAACCTGGTCACCCGCAAGTACCTTTCCGAAAACCCGGATCAATACCAAGACGCCGCGCTCTTTGGCATTCGTGATATTCTTGGCTTAAAAGATAGTGATCCCCTGCCGGGAACAATCGACAGCCTGAAGCTGGGCACGACGGTCGCAACCAACGCGCTTTTGGAGCGCCAAGGCGAGCGTACCGCCCTGGTCACCACCAAGGGATTTGCCGATGCCCTGGTCATTGGCGACCAGCGACGCCCGGAGTTATTCGCCCTGAATGTCGCAGCGCCAATAGTTTTGTTTGAAAAGGTTGTCGAGGTGGCCGAGCGCATCGGCGCCCGGGGCGAGGTTCTGAGGTGCCCTGATATGGCCGCGGTCAAATCCGACTTAACTGTCTTAAAGCAGGCCGGCATCAAATCAATCGCCATTGTTTTTATGCACGGCGACCGCTACCCGGACCATGAGACCAGGGTTGCCGCGCTGGCCCGCAAAATGGGATTTCCCTATGTGGTTACCAGTCATGGCACTATTTCGGTGATGAAATTCAACATCCGCGGCAGCACTACGGTGGTTGATGCTTATCTTTCCCCCAAGCTCAAGGATTATGTCAGCGGTATTGAAAACAACACCGGCAATATCCCGCTTTATTTCATGCAATCTTCCGGCGGGCTTGCCGGGGCCAAACATTTCCGTGGCAAGGACGCGATTCTTTCCGGACCGGCGGGGGGTATAGTTGGTGCGGTTAAGGCCGCAGCTCTGGATGGGTTCGAGAAGATTATCGGCTTTGACATGGGCGGCACATCCACCGATGTCGCGCATTATAACGGGGTGTTTGAGCGCAGCGAAGAACAAGACCTGGGCGGGATAAAATTGAAAGTGCCTTCGCTGAAAATTCACACCGTCGCCGCCGGCGGCGGGTCTATTTGTAGCTTTCACCAGGGCCGGTTTCAGGTTGGCCCGGCCTCGGCGGGCGCCAACCCGGGCCCGGCGTGTTACCGGGGCGGCGGACCGCTAACCGTGACCGACTGCAACCTGATTTTAGGCAAACTGAAACCCGACCTGTTCCCCCATGTCTTCGGCACCGGCCACAACCAGCCGCTGGATCCGGAGGCCGCGTTGAAAAAAATGGCAGACGTTGTGGCGGATATTAAAAAACAGGCTGGAAAAACAATAAGCGCCAAAGACGCCGCTAAAGGTTTCATTGCCGTCGCGGTCGAACATATGGCCCGGGCGGTGAAAAAAATATCAGTACAAAAGGGCCATAATATTACCAAATACACCCTGGTGTCATTCGGCGGTGCCGGTGGCCAGCACGCCTGCCTGGTGGCAGATGCCTTGGGGGTTGAAACGATACTAATTCACCCTTTGGCGGGAGTTTTGTCGGCGTTGGGAATTGGCCAGAGCGGTCTGATCAAGGTGGTGGAAAAGACAATAGAAAAACCGCTTGGGGCCAAGTCCCTTAAAGCAACCGCCGCGGTTTTGAATAATCTGAAGGGTGAAGCCATCCAGTCACTTAAGGTCCAGGGAGCCGAACCAGGCGCAATCACCGCACAATTTTTCTTAAAAGTAAGGTTCGATGGCAGCGATACCCCGTTGACGGTTGGATTTGGGAAAATGGATGCCATAACCGCTGCCTTCAGGGAAGCCCATGAAAGCTTGTTCGGGTTTTATGAGGAAAACAAAAAATTGATCATTCAGTCCGCGGTGGTTGAGACGACGACCCCAAGTGAGGATGCCATTGCCCTTCCCGCACCCGGCAAAAACGCCAAGACCCAAAAGGGACCAGTATTTATCAGGGATGACCTATCCCCGGGGCAGGTTGTTAGCGGCCCGGCGGTAATCGTCGAAAATCATGGCACAAATATTATTGAGGCCGGGTGGCAGGCCGAGGTTTCAACAACCGGCAACCTGATCCTGAAGCGGGTTGAAGCTCGCCAACACCACCAATTGGCAACCGCCAAGCCGGACCCGATTATGCTGGAAATTTTCAACAACCGGTTCATGACCATCGCCGAAGAGATGGGGGCGATTCTGGAAAACACCGCTCATTCGGTCAATATCAAAGAACGGCTGGATTTTTCCTGTGCGCTGTTCGACAGCACTGGCGACCTGGTCGCCAATGCCCCGCATATGCCGGTGCATTTAGGGAGCATGAGCGAGAGCATCAAAACCATCGCCGGTGAAAATAAAGGTAAAATGAAGCCCGGCAATACCTATCTTTTAAACGACCCGTATCATGGCGGCACCCATTTGCCCGACCTGACGGTGGTGCTTCCGGTGTTCCTGAATAGGAAAGACAGCGACCCGGATTTTTTTGTCGCCGCCCGTGGTCACCACGCCGACATTGGCGGCATTACCCCGGGATCGATGCCGCCAAATTCCAAAACAATTGATGAAGAAGGGGTGCTGTTCACCAACTTTCCGTTGATCATTGAAGGCCGGTTTCGGGAAGACGCGCTCCGCCGCCAATTGGTTGGTGCGGCTTTTCCGGCGCGAAACCCGGACCAGAACGTTGCCGACATCAAGGCCATGGTTGCAGCCTGCCGCAGGGGAATTACCAGCCTGATGGTGATGTGCGCCGAATTTGGCCTGGACGCGGTAAAAAATTACATGGCTTTTATCCAGGAAAATGCCGAAAGCGCGGTGCGCGAGGTAATCGATGTTCTGGAAAACGGCAGCTGCAGCTACCCGTTTGATAACGGCCTTGAGATTAAACTGGCGATCCGCGTGGATAAAAAAGCCCGCAGCGCCGAGATTGATTTCACCGGCACCAGCGGCCAGGCTTCGGGAAATTTCAACGCCCCCAGGGCGGTCACCGTTGCCGCTGTTTTATATGTGTTCAGGTGTTTGGTCGGCCAGGACATCCCCTTGAATGCCGGCTGCCTGAAACCCCTTAAGTTGATTGTCCCCAAGGGGTGTTTTCTCAATCCTGAATTTCCCGCAGCCGTAGTGGCGGGAAATGTCGAAACGTCTCAAGGCACCACAAACGCCTTATTGCTGGCGCTTGGCAAGCTGGCGGCGGCCCAGGGGACCATGAACAACCTGACCTTCGGCACCGAAGAGTGGGGCTACTACGAAACCATCTGCGGCGGCTCCGGCGCGGGCCCCAGCTTCGACGGCGCGTCCGCCGTCCACACGCACATGACCAACACGCGGATTACCGATCCCGAAGTCTTGGAACGTCGTTACCCTGTGCTGCTCCGCGAATTCTCGATCCGAAGAGGCAGCGGCGGTCGGGGCAAGCACCGGGGCGGCGACGGTATTACCCGCGCCATCGAATTTCTCGAAGCCATGTCGGCAGGAATTCTTTCCGAACGCCGCGTCACCGCCCCCTACGGATTGAACGGCGGAGAACA
>SMXR01000032.1 GCA_004356215.1 Alphaproteobacteria bacterium
AATCCGGCCAGCGAGAGAAAATGATTTGGAAGCGATTTATGCCCTGTCGGTGGCCGCTGGCGCTGGCCTGACCACCTTGCCGACATCCAGGAAACGTCTAATCTCCGCTATCAATTGGTCGGAAGAAAGTTTCAAAAAAGAAGTTAAGGCCCCTGGGATTGAATACTATTTCCTGGTGCTGGAGGATACTGAGGCGGGAAAAATTGCTGGCACCACCGGGGTGTTCGCAACCGTCGGCCTGAAAAACCCGTTTTATAATTTTGAGATCAAGACCGAACGCCACCATTCCGACGACCCCGACGTTGACACCAAAACCCGCTCGCTTCATTTGGGCACCCCCTATAAGGGCGCTGCCGAGCTTGGCACTTTGTTTTTGCATAAAGATTTCCGGTTTGGTGGCAATGGTACGCTGTTGTCAAAATCGCGCTACATGCTGCTGGCGGCCTACCCCGGGCGGTTTAATCATAGGGTGATGGCAGAGATCAGGGGCTGGGTTGATGAGACCGGTGCCTCGCCGTTCTGGGAAGCCATAGCCCGGCACTTTTTCAAGATGGACCTGGCCGAGGCCGACCGCCTCAACAGCTTGGGTAATTACCAGTTTATTGCTGACCTGATGCCGCGCCATCCGATTTATATCGAAATGCTGCCGAAAAGCGCGCAAGAGGTCATTTCCATACCCCATGTGGAATCAGCGCCGGCCCAGAGGCTTGTCGAAAGCGAAGGGTTCCAGGTCAGTAATTTCATCGATATTTTTGACGGCGGTCCGTGCCTGGAAGCCCGGCTTCCGGAAATTCGGGCGGTAAAGGAAAGCAGCAATGCCGAAGTGGAATATGTTGCCGAGGATGACTGCCAGGGGCGCTACCTGATCGCCAATCCCGAATTGCAAGATTTCCGGGTTACCCAGGGACCGGTCAAGGAAATCAAGGGCGGGAGGATCGGGATCCCGGCGAAAACCGGAGAAGCCCTGGGTATCAAGCCCGGTGAGAATGTGCGTTTTGTCACCCTGAAAAGGAACACCTGAGCATGATTGAAGGCAAAAACTATATCGGCGGAAAATGGGTTCAAGGTTTGGGAGATGAATTCACCTCGGAAAACCCGGCCACCGGAAAGGTAATCTGGCGCGGCAATGAAGCAACCGCCAAGGAGGTAAACGGCGCTTTTGATACGGCGCACGAAGCTTACCTGGGCTGGCGCAAAATGCCGCTTGAAGGACGCATTAAACGCCTGCGCGCCTATACCAAGGTGATTGAGGATAACAGGGATAAGCTGGCCCGGGTCATATCCAATGAAACCGGCAAGGTGCTGTGGGATGCGATTAGCGAAGTGGCGGCAGTGATCGGCAAGGTGGAAAACTCTATCCGGGCTTACGGCGAGCGAACGCCAACCCGGGAGGGCACTCTGGGGGCCTTAAGAACCCGGCTGACCCACAAGCCCCATGGCGTCATGGGGGTGATCGGGCCGTATAATTTCCCCTGTCATCTGGCCAATGGCCATATCGTCCCGGCGCTGCTGGCCGGCAATACCGTTGTTTTCAAGCCGAGTTCGTGGACGCCGTGGTCGGCCGAGATGATGATTGGCCTGATGCATCAGGCGGGCATCCCGGAAGGGGTGGTCAACCTGGTCCAGGGCGGCCGCGATGTCGGCCAGGCAATCCTGGGCCATCCCAACCTGAAAGGGTTGTTGTTCACCGGCGGGGTACCGACCGGAAAACTTTTTGCCAAGGCCCTGGCCGAACGGCTTGAAGTGATCGTGGCGCTTGAGCTTGGTGGCAATAACCCGCTGATCGTCTGGGACGCCGAAGACCTGGACGCGGCAGCGATCATCACCATCCAGTCGGCCTATATTTCCGCGGGCCAGCGCTGTACCTGCGCGCGCCGCCTGATCGTTCCCGATAATGAATATGGCAAAAAAGTCATCGCCGCCGTGCAAAAAGCGATCAAGGGCGTTGAAGTGGGACTGCCCGATGCCGACCCGCAGCCCTTTATGGGGTCGCTGATTTCGGAAGGCGCCGCTAGTGCGGCGCTCGACCGCCAGGCCGAGCTGGAAGGCCAGGGCGGTGTAGTTTTGGCGCGCGCGGAACGCCTGACAATTGGGCCTGCATTTATTTTGCCATCGCTGATTGATGTCACCGACATTACCGACCGCTCGGATGAAGAATGTTTCGGGCCGTTGTTACAGGTGATCCGGGTCAAGGATTTCGATGCTGCCTTGAGCGAAGCCAACGACACAAACTTTGGCCTCGCCGCCGGGATTTTGACCGATAACAAGGCACTTTATGAAACCTTTTATGCCGAGATCGAAGCCGGCGTCGTCAACTGGAACCAACCCTTGCCCGGGGCCTCATCAGCGGCCCCGTTTGGCGGCTTGAAGGACAGCGGTAACCATCGTCCGGCGGCCTACTATGCCGCCGATTACGCTGCCTGGCCGATGGCCAGCCTTGAAAACCCGGAAAATAAACTGACTCGCCCGGCGCTGCCCATTGGATTGAAAATATGAGCGCGGTCGAAGCAAATTTCGACGGCCTGATCGGCCCGACCCACAATTACGCCGGATTATCCTTCGGCAACCTAGCTTCGGCGAAGAATGCCGATTTGGCGGCTAACCCCAAAGAGGCGGCGCTGCAGGGCCTGAAGAAAATGAAACACCTGGCCGGCCTTGGCCTGATCCAAGGGGTTTTGCCGCCCCATGACCGGCCCCACCTGCCGACTTTACGGGCCCTGGGGTTTTCCGGCAGCGACCGGGAGATCATAGCAAAGGCCGCCAAAGCGGCGCCCGAAGTTTTGCGCAATGTTTATGCAGCGTCGGCGATGTGGACCGCCAATTCCGCCACGGTTGCGCCAAGCGCCGACAGCGCCGATGGCAAAGTGCATTTTACCCCGGCCAATCTGGCGGCGATGTTTCACCGCGCCATAGAGCATAAAACCACCGCACGGGTTTTGCAGACTATTTTTGCTGACGAAAATCTTTTTCAGCACCACCCGGCGTTGGCTGGGGGCATTCACTTTAGCGACGAAGGCGCGGCCAACCACAATCGCTTTTGTTCCGATTATGGAAACGAGGGGCTTAACCTGTTTGTCTATGGCCGGACGGCATTTGATAAGGGCGTAGCCCCGAAAAAATTCCCGGGCCGGCAAACATTGGAAGCTTCGAAGGCCATCGCCCGCAATCATCAGCTCAACCCGGACCGGGTGCATTTCGTCCAGCAAAACCCGAAGGCGATCGATGCCGGCGCGTTCCACAACGATGTAATGGCGGTCGCCAACAAAAACGTTTTCTTTTATCACGAGGAAGCATTTCTTGATCCCAGCCGGCTGATCGGCCGGTTACAGGAAAAGGCCCCTGATATAGAGCTGCACTTTATTGAGGTGCCCAAAGACCTGGTCTCACTTGAGGATGCGGTTAAATCCTACCTGTTTAATTCGCAGTTGATCTCGGTTCCCGGGCGCGAGGGTCCGACCCTGATTTTACCCCTGGAGGCCAGGGAAACCGAAAGCACCAAAAAGTATCTCGATGGTTTGATCAAAATGAACGAATACCAGCCGATCGAGGATGTCGAATTTCTTGATGTCCGGCAAAGCATGCGTAACGGCGGCGGCCCGGCGTGCCTGAGGTTGCGCATAGTCTTGACCGAAAAAGAGCAGGCCGCGGTTGGCGCCAATGTCATAATGAATGATGCGCTTTACCGCGATTTGACCGCTTGGGTAGAAAAACACTACCGCGACCGGGTGGTGCCGGATGATTTGGCGGATCCGGATTTTTGCCAGGAAAACCTGACCGCGGTCGATACTTTAACCGGGATATTGAAACTCGGTTCGGTGTTTGATTTTCAGCGATAAAATTGGGGGTTCAAAAGCCGCCGCAATACCGCTAAGGTGGCGCCCGAAATTAGCTTGAAAAGAGGGGAGTTATGAAACAAATCCTGCTTCTGGGCGGTGGTATAATAGGCGAAATGATTGCCGACCTGCTGGCTTCCTCAGGCGACTATACCGTCACCGTTGCCGACAACAGTAAAAAAAACCTGGAGAAATTTTCCGGGCAAAAAAATGTTGAAACCCTGGTCCTTGATTTCTCCAAAAGCGCTGATGTTATCAAAGCCATGGCCGGCCAATTCGCCGCCCTCTCAGCGGCTCCCTACCAGTTCAACGGCGATCTTGCCACCGCCGCCAAGAAAGCCGGGGTTCATTATCTGGACCTGACCGAAGACGTCAAAAGCACCAAACTGGTCAAGGACCTGGCCAAGGATGCCAATTCGGCCTTTATCCCGCAATGCGGGCTGGCGCCGGGGTTTATTTCGATCGTCGCTTTTGGATTGGCGCAGCGCTTTGATTCCCTAAGAGACGTGCGTCTGCGCGTCGGCGCGCTGGCGCAGTTCCCATCCAATGCCCTTAAATATAACCTGACCTGGTCAACCGATGGCCTGATCAACGAATACATCAAGCCCTGTGAAGCGTTGATCAACGGCGAGATGAAGGAAGTGCCGGCCCTCGAGGGCCTCGAGACCTTCACCCTCGATGGCGTTGAATACGAAGCCTTCAATACCTCGGGCGGGATCGGCACCCTGGCCGAAACGCTAAACGGCAGTGTCCGCAACCTCAATTACCGCACGGTACGCTATCCTGGTCACCGCGACATTATCAAGCTGTTGATCCAGGATTTACGCCTCGGTGAGCGCCCCGAGCTGTTGAAAGAAATTTTTGAATACGCGATCCCAGCGACCAAGCAGGATCTGGTGCTGATTTATGTCACCATTACCGGAGAAAAGGAGGGCCGGTTGATGCAGGAAACCTACACCAACAAAATCTATGCCCGTGAAATTAATGGCGAAATCCGGAGCGCCATCCAGATCACCACCGCCTCTGCGATTTGCGCGGTGCTTGATTTGCTGGCCGCCGGCAAAATCAAGGACAAGGGCCTGGTGCGCCAGGAGGATATTTCCTTTGACGACTTTATCACCAACCGCTTTGGCGCCAATTTCGCCGCCCAAAGTTAGAAATCATCTTGGCCAAGCAATTATATACTGGCGGAATGGCCGTTGTTGACGCGCTCATTGCCCATGGGGTGGATCACGCCTTTTGCGTTCCCGGCGAAAGCTACCTGCCGGTCCTGGATGCGCTTTATGATGTAAAAGATAAAATAAACCTGATCACCTGCCGTCACGAATCCGGCGCCGCCAACATGGCAGACGCCCACGGCAAGCTGACCGGCAGGCCCGGCATTTGCCTGGTGACGCGGGGGCCGGGCGCGTCCAACGCCGCTATCGGAGTTCATACCGCGATGCAGGATTCAACCCCGATGATTTTGCTGGTCGGCCAGGTTGCCAGCCACCAGTTGGGCCGGGAAGCCTTCCAGGAAGTTGAATACCGCGAGATGTTCAAGCCGTTGGCCAAATTGGTGGTGCAAATCGATAACGCGGGCGACATTGCCACAGTCATGACCAAGGCATTCCACATTGCCACATCCGGGCGCATGGGCCCGGTGGTGGTGGCCCTGCCGGAAGATATTTTAAGCAGCGGGTGTGAAAGGCAGGACATCAAACCGCTGGCCCCGGACCAGGCCTCGCCCACAGCGGACGACCTTGCCGCCCTGGGATCGCTGTTGGAGCAGGCCGAACGCCCTTTAATCATTTTGGGCGGATCAGGCTGGACCAGGGACGCGGTAAAAAATTTCCGGGCCTTTGCCGGGCGCGAAGGGCTGCCGGTCGGCTGCGCCTTCCGGTTCCAGGACCTGTTGGATCCCAGGTCGGACAATTATGTCGGCGATATCGGCATCGGCATCAATCCAAAGCTGGCAGCCCTGGTCAAGGAGGCCGACGTCATCCTGGCGTTGGGGCCCAGGCTGGGGGAGATGACAACCTCGGGATATACCCTGATTAAGCCGCCCAAGCCTGAGCAAACCCTGGTCCATGTTCATGCCGGCAAGGAAGAACTCGGCAAGGTTTATCAGGCCGATCTTGGCATCCATTCCAGCCCGGCGAATTTTGTCAGCGCCCTCAAGGGCCTGAAACTTGGCCGCAAAAAAGACTGGGCGGGCTGGCTTGAAGGGGGGCGGAAAAATTATCTCGACTGGTCAACCCCGAACACCCATCCGGGGCCGGTGCAATTGGCCGAACTTTACCGCTATCTGCGTGAGACCTTGCCGGACGACGCCATTTTGACCAATGGCGCCGGGAATTACACCGCCTGGCTGCACCGGTTTTATCATTACCGAGATTTTAACACCCAGGTGGCGCCGACCTCGGGCGCCATGGGGTACGGCGTCCCGGCGGCGATTGGCGCCAAAATTATTGAACCGGACCGGGTGGTGGTGAGCATTTCCGGCGACGGCTGTTTTTTGATGACCGGCCAGGAACTGGCGACCGCCGCGCTTTACAAGGTGCCGGTCATTTTTCTGGTTTTTAATAATTCCATGTATGGCACCATCCGCATGCACCAAGAGCGCGACTATCCTGGACGGGTGTTGGGAACCGGCTTGAAAAACCCGGATTTCGTCGGGTATGCAAAAAGCTTCGGGATTGCCGGTTGGCTGGCCACGACCAACGATGAATTCGAGGCCGCGTTTGCAGCCGCCCTTGCCAGCGGCGCACCAGCCCTGATAGAAATCACGGTGGAGCAAGAGGCGATCAGCCCGGCAACGACATTATCAGATTTGAAAAAATAGGATTTGGAGAAAAATATGAACGCGAATGATTGCCTGAAATCACTGGGGCTTGATGCCAAGCAGTTTGAGACCGGTGACCTTGAGGTCAAAAGCCCGATTGATGGCGAAGTTATCGGCCGCGTCCAACAGGACACCGCTGAAACCCTGGATAAAAAAATAGCCAAGGCGGCAGCCGCGTTCGAGGTCTGGAAATCTGTGCCAGCCCCGGAACGTGGTGAACTGGTTCGCCTGCTGGGGGAGGAGCTCAGAACCCACAAGGCGGCTCTCGGTCGCTTGGTGACGCTAGAGAACGGCAAGCTGTTGCAAGAGGGCCTCGGTGAGGTACAGGAAATGATCGACATTTGCGATTTTGCCGTCGGCCTGTCACGCCAGCTTTACGGCCTGACCATTCAATCCGAACGTGCCGGCCACACCATGCGGGAAAACTGGCACCCGCTTGGCGTCGTCGGGGTCATTAGCGCTTTTAACTTTCCGGTCGCGGTCTGGGCATGGAACGCGGCGCTGGCGTTTGTTTGTGGCGATCCGGTGATCTGGAAACCGTCAGACAAGACGCCGCTGACCGCGATTGCGACCCAGCACCTGTTTGAGGTCGCGGCCAAAAAATTCGGTAAAGCCCCCGATGGACTTTCACAGTTGGCAATTTGCGGCCGCAAGATCGCCGCGGCCATGGTTGAAGATAAGCGGGTAGCCTTGATCAGCGCCACCGGGTCAACCGCGATGGGCCGGATCGTTGGCCCGACGGTGGCCAAACGCTTCGGCAGTACCATCCTTGAGCTTGGCGGCAATAACGCCATCATCGTGGCACCAACCGCCGACCTCGACCTGGCGCTGCGCGGCATCCTGTTCGGCGCCGTCGGCACCTGCGGCCAGCGCTGCACCTCAACCCGGCGGCTGGTGGTTCATGAAGATATTTATGGCACCCTGGTGCCCGACCTTAAAAAAGCCTATGCCAGCATCACCATCGGCAATCCCCTGGAAGACGGGGTTCTGGTTGGCCCCTTGATCGATGAAGGGGCTTTCGTTGATATGGAAGCTGGCCTTAAACAAGCCGCATCCGAGGGCGGGGAAATCACTGGTGGTGGACGCGTACTCAAGAATGAGTTTCCGAACGCCTATTATGTAAACCCGGCCATTGTTGAAATGGAAAAGCAAAGCGATATTGTTCACAATGAAACCTTTGCGCCGATCCTTTACATAATGAAATATAAAAATTTCGAGGATGCGATTGCCATCCAAAACGCTGTGCCCCAGGGTCTGTCTTCTGCAATTTTCACCAACGATGTTCGGGAAGCCGAGCGTTTCACCTCGGCGACGGGCAGCGATTGCGGTATTGCCAATGTTAATATTGGCACTTCGGGGGCCGAGATCGGCGGCGCTTTCGGTGGCGAAAAAGAAACCGGGGGCGGACGTGAATCAGGGTCTGATTCATGGAAAGCCTACATGCGCCGGTCAACCTCGACGGTAAACTACACCTCCGACCTGCCACTGGCCCAGGGCATCAAATTCGAGACCTGATAACCCCGCAAGGCTGTTTTTAATCATTTCATCGTGTTTTAGGGGCGCTTCGTCTACAATTTGTTTCGGTTTTGTATTAAAGTGCTAGCCTTGTTTTGGGCTAAAACTATTATTTTGTTTGGGGCACGATGAAACTTACACGTTCAAGTCTGGCAAATCCTGCGGTGGTCGCGGTTATCGCCGCTGTCCTGTTGCTTATGGGGGTGGTTACCCTTTTCAAACTGCCGGTGCAATTGTTACCGAATGTCGAAAAATCCTTCATCACGGTATTTACCCAGTGGCGATCCGCCGCCCCCAGCGAGATTGAATCAGAAATTACCGACCAACTTGAAGAAGTTCTTCTGGGCATCCCGGGCCTGGAAGAAATGACCAGCACCTCTTCCGCCGGGTTCAGTTTTATTGGCCTGAAGTTTGGTATAGAAGCCAACCAGACGCAAAACCTGATCGAAGTGATCAGCCGCATGAACCGGCTGAAACCGCTGCCCGCGGACGCCGACCCGCCGCAGGTTTTCCTTGGCAATTTCGGCGATGATTCCCAAGCCTTGATGTGGTTTTTTGTCCAGATGTTGCCGGGCGAAGAACGCAACCCGGTAGCACTTTATGATTATTTTGAAAATGTCATTGTTCCTCAAATCGAACAGATTCCAGGAGTGACCGGATCCAACCTTTATTCCAGTTGGGGCACCGGGCAGGAATTGCAAATCATAATCGACCCCTACAAGGTTGCCGCCCTTGGGATAGACCTGACAGAGGTAGCGTTGCGGGCCAGCCGCTCCTCAGATATTTCCGGCGGCTTTCTGGATGTCGGCCGCCGTCAGTATGCGCTGAGGTTCAAAGGCAAGTTCGAGGCTGATACTCTGCCAAACTTGGTTATTGCTTTTCGCAATGGCCTGCCGATTTATCTATCTGAAGTGGCGACCATCAATGTTGGCCCGGGGCGGCCTTCGGGGGTTATTTACCAGAATGGCAACCTGGCTTTTGCCTTCCAGTTATTGAAAGACAAAAACACCAACGTGCTGAAGACCCTGAAGGCAGTGAAGGCCAAGGCCAATGAATTAAATGAAACGGTTTTGAAGAACAAAGGTTTGTTCATGGCCCGGTCCTACGATCCTTCGGTCTTTATCAATCGGGCAATAAATCTTTTAAGCGGCAATCTGGCTTTGGGACTAATGTTTGCGATTGGAATTTTGTGGTGGTTTCTGCGTGAGAAAAAAGCTGTCGCAATTATCACCCTGGCGGTACCGATCTCGCTGATGACCACGATTATTGTGCTGGGCCTGTTGGGGCGCAGTATTAATGTCATCACCCTGGCCGGTCTGGCTTTTGCCACCGGCCTGATCATGGATGCGGCAATTGTGGTGATGGAGAATATTGTCCGCCACCGCGAAAAGAAAATTGCAAAAGAAGAGGCCAGCGACAAAGGCGCAACCCAGGTCTGGGGGGCATTGCTGGCTTCAACCACGACAACAGTGATCATATTCCTACCGGTCATGTTCCTGGAAGATGTAGAAGGTCAACTGTTTATGGATCTGGCATTAACCATGGCTATCAGCGTATCAGTTTCTCTTATTACCGCGATGACAATCCTGCCAACGATCTCCGCAAAATGGCTGACGGGCATCCCCAATGTTGATCTTCATGCCCGGTTCTGGGACGGGATAACCGGAAAACTTATGTCCCTGACGAATACCAGAAAAAAACAAATCGGCTGGATCGGCGGGTTGATGAGCATTTCAATCGCCCTGACAATTTTCCTGATGCCCAGCATGGATTACCTGCCGACGCTGAAGGATGACCGGGTAGATGCTTTTTTCCTGGCGCCGCCAGGGATAACCACCAAGGCTTTGGATGAAGAGCTTGCCAAGCCGATCATGGAAAGATTGAGCCCCTATATGTCCGGGGAAAAGGAACCGAAACTGGAAAATTATTATTTTGCCTCGTTCGGATCGGCTTTCGTTTTTATGGGCGTGCGGGCGGAAGATGAAAATCAGGTCGGCGAGCTTGAGCGCATTATGCGTGAGGAAATTACGGTCGATTTTCCCGACACCTTTGCTTTTGTTCAACGGGCCAACCTATTTGGAGGATTTAGTTCCTCTGGCAGCATACTTGTCCATATGCAATCGGCTGACCAGGAGGCCTTGAAAGAAGCAGCCATTACCGGCATGGAGATTATGCGTCAAAAATTTCCTGGCGCCAATGTCAATGCCAACCCCAATCCATTCAGCACATCGCCTGAAATTCAATTGCAACCAAACGATCGCCAAATCACAGAAGTTGGCTGGACCCGGCGCAGCCTTGGCAGTATTGTGCAAATTTTAGGGGACGGTCTGTGGCTGGGTGAACATTTTGACGGCGAAACCCGCCTTGATATTATCCTCAAATCACAAACCTTGCCGGATCCCGAAACCATCGTTTCAATCCCGGTCGCCACCCCCCGGGCCGGGGTCGTTACCCTGGGTAATCTGGTCGAATTTAAACGTGTCGCCGGGCCCCAGCAAATCCAGCGCGTAAACGGCCGGCGGACAACCACCCTGGTCATTAATCCTCCTGATGGGCTGGCTTTGGAAGAAGTCCTTGAGGTTTTACAGGAAGAGGTAGAGCCTGAGCTGATAGCAATGTTACCCGCTGATGCTAATATAACCTATGGCGGCAGCGCCGATGACCTGGGCCGGGCGGTAAACACATTGTTGAACAATTTCCTGCTGGCTTTCTTTTTACTGTTTATGATTATGGCCGCCCTGTTCCGGTCTTTGAAGGATAGCTTTCTGGTGCTTATTTCGGTGCCGTTAGCGACCGTTGGCGGTGTCGCTGCTCTTAAAATTCTAAACTTAATTTCATTCCAGGCCATGGATCTGCTGGCGATGATCGGGTTTGTTATCCTCCTCGGTCTGGTGGTTAACAACGCCATTTTGCTTGTGGTGCAAACCCGGCGCAGCCAAGCCCGCGGCCTGGATTTGCAAAATGCAATCAAACGTGCACTGCGGTTGCGCTTGCGGCCGATTTTCATGAGTACCCTGACCAGCATTTTCGGCATGATGCCGCTGCTACTTTTTCCGGGCGAGGGCAGTGTCATTTACCGCGGCATGGCGGCGGTGATTGTCGGCGGTATGAGTGTCTCAACGATATTTACGCTGTTGTTACTGCCTTCACTGCTGCAGATCGCCGGGGCCAGCCATCACGACACCGAATTCAGTTTTTGGAAAATGAAAAACTGGAGAAAATCGGCACCCGCTGAATAACCTCATTGTCTAATCTTGAGAGTAACCTGTCATTTATCGCAGGAATGCCACAAACCATCGCATTTGAGTTTTTTATCCCGATATAAAAATATAAGCAAAGGGTTAGCCCTAAGCGGCACGTATAATTAAAAAATAACAAAACAAGACACGACAGGGGACATCGATGAAACTCACCCAAAACAGTTTGAAAAATCCTTCAGCGGTTGCTGTAGTCGCCGCCATAATTTTGTTATTGGGGGTGTTTTCCCTGTTTAAGCTGCCGGTGCAGTTGTTCCCTAATATCGAACAGCCGCAAATCGGTATTCAGACCTTTTGGCGTTCCGCCGCCCCTTCTGAGATGGAATCAGAGATCGTCAAGCCGCTCGAAGAAGTGATGCAAGGTATTCCTGGCCTGGAGGAAATGCGCACCTTTTCCAACCAGGGCTCGTCCTGGGTTAATCTGGAATTTTCCCTTGAAGCCGATATGGACAAAGCAATGCTGGAAGTGATCAGCCGGCTTAACCGGCTGCCACCGATGCCGGCGGATTCCACCCCACCCACTGTTATGTTTGGCGGCTTTGGCGGCGCCAACGAATCCTTGATCTGGTATTTTGCCCAGAATCTGGAAGGCGACGAACCTTTATCGCCCGCCAAGCTGCAATTCCTGAGTGATTACGTTGCTCCCCGGCTGGAAGCCATTGAAGGGGTGGCGGGTGTCAATATACAGGATTACACCAGCAACGGTGATCAGCTTCAAATAATTTTTGACCCTTATCTGGCCGCCGACCTTGGCATCGATATAACCAACATTGCCGGGCGCGTAGGCCGCACGGCTGATGTTTCAGGCGGTATCATGGATGTCGGAAAACGACAGTATACGCTGCGCTTCAAGGGCGGGTACAACCCCGAACAGCTGTTGGGAATTATCCTTGATACCCGCAACGGCCAGCCGATCCGGCTTGGCGATATCGCCACCGTAAAAATTGGCGATGGCCGCCAGACCGGTTTTGGTTACCAGAATGGCCGTCCGGCGGTTGGTTTCCAGATTTTGAAAGCATCCGGGGCAAACGTTTTGACCACCCTTGCTGAAGTCAAGGCAACCATCGAAGAGCTGAACCAGACCATATTGCCGGCCCAGGGGCTGCAAATGGATAAATCGTTCGACCCATCTGTTTTTATCAAACGCGCGATTAATATGCTAAGCGGCAACCTGGCGCTTGGTATTATGCTGGCGATTGGCGCCTTGTGGTGGTTCCTGCGCCAGATGCGCGCGACACTTTTAATCGCCCTGGCTATTCCGGTTTCGATCCTGGCCACCTTTGTGGTGTTGGGCATGGCCGGACGCTCGTTTAATGTTATCTCGCTGGCCGGGCTCGCTTTTGCCACCGGCATGGTTTTGGATGCGGCCATTATTGTCCTGGAAAATATTGTCAGGCTGCGTGAAAACAAAGTGGCCAACAATGAAGCCTGTGACAAGGGCGCCACCCAGGTGTGGGGAGCTTTGCTGGCTTCAACCGCTACCACGGTCGCCATCTTTATCCCGGTGATTTTCATGAAAGGCGTTGAAGGCCAGCTTTTTGCAGACCTGGCGCTGACGATCGCGATTGCGGTCTCTATTTCATTATTTGTTGCCGTGACAATCCTGCCCGCCGCGGCCAGCCGGTGGTTGCCTAAACTGCCTGCGAGCAACCTTCGCCGCGAACGCTGGAATAAATTGGCTAATCGCATTATTTCGCTAACCGGGCGGGGCTGGAAACGCTTTGCCTGGATCGGTGGCCTTTTGACGGTACCGGTAATCATTACTTTCCTGATTTTGCCGCCGCTGAATTACCTGCCGCCGGTGAAACGGGACGCGGTTGACGGCTTTTTCTCATTCCCCTCTGGCATAAATGCCGCGACCATGGACCGCGAGGTCGCCAAGGTGATCGTTGAACGCCTTGACCCCTATCTGAAGGGCGAAAAAGAACCAGCGCTGTTGAACTATTATCTTTTGACCTGGCCGGGCTCAAACGGTGCCGGGGTGGGCATCCGTCCCAAGGACATGACCCGGATCAAGGAGCTTGAAGACATTGTAAATAATGAAATTCTGGCAGGGTTCCCTGATGTTGTCGCCTTTGCCCAGCAGGGCAACCTGTTTGGCGGTTTTGGCGGCAGCGAAAACATTCAGGTTCATATCCAGTCAGCGGATATGGAAGCCGTCAAGGAAGCCGCGTTGCAGGGTTTACAGATTATCAGGTCGACATTCCCAGGCGCCAATGTCCAGGCCAACCCGGATCCAAACATTGTTGCCCCGGTCTTGCAACTAACCCCCAAGGACGACCGCATCAATGAGATTGGCTGGAACCGTACCCAAACCGCACAAGTGGTTCAGGCGTTGGGCAATGGCCTGTGGCTGGGGGAACATTTTGATGGGGAAAACCGGCTCGACATTATTTTAAAAGCCACGACCTGGGATACCCCTGAAGCGCTGGAAAGCATTCCACTCGCCACCCCGTCCGGGGCGGTGGTGCCGTTGTCCAACCTGGTGGACGTCACCCGGACGGTTGGGCCAACCTTTATCCAGCGGGTCGAAGGGCGCCGGACCTTTACCTTGAATTTTAATCCCCCCGATGGCATGCCCCTTGAAGAGGCTCTGGCCATCATGAAAAAGGATGTTGAGCCGCAAATCCGGGCCATCCTTCCCTCTGATGGCACCATTACCTATGGCGGCAGCGCCGATGCCCTGGACCGGGCGGTTACCTCGCTGGGCCTTAACTTTATTATTGCATTGGGTTTGCTGTTCATGATTATGGCCGCCCTGTTTCGCTCAGTGAAAGATTCCTTCCTGGTGTTGATTTCGATCCCGCTGGCCACCGTTGGCGGGGTTGCCGCGATCCAGATTTTGAACCTGTTCACATTCCAGCCGTTGGATTTGCTGACCATGATCGGGTTTATCATCCTGCTGGGGCTGGTGGTTAACAACGCCATCCTGCTGGTGATGCAAACCCGGGCCGGACAGCGCAAAGGCCTGACCGCGACCGAAGGCGTCCGCGAAGCCTTGAAATTACGGCTGCGGCCAATTTTCATGAGCACCACGACCAGCCTCTTGGGCATGCTGCCGCTGCTTCTTATCCCCAGTGTCGGCAGCGCCATTTATCGCGGCATGGCGGCAGCGATAGTTGGCGGCATGAGCGTTTCCACCATATTCACGTTGATTTTGCTGCCCAGTCTGTTGCAGATGGAAAGGCAGGATTTCCGGTATGCCTTCAACAAAATTTTCAGGCGTGGCGCGGCTTACAAGGGCCAGCCCGCAGAATAAGAAGAATAAGCAGAATAATTGGAAAAAACCGGTAAACCCCCTATATTGGGAAAAGTGAAGGATTGATAAAATGAAAACACTGGCTTTAAAATGGATTTTGGCGCTGGCTCTGGTTTTGAGCTTTGGCTTGGAAGCCGCAGCCCAGCAGGGCGAACCGCCGCCGGCCAGGGTGGTGACCGTTGAAATTCAAAAACGCTTGCTGGTGCCACAAATGCAGGTGCCAGGAACCGTTGTCAGTAAAAACGATTCACGCATTTCAGCTGAAATTACAGGCCGCATTATGGCCATCGCCGAGGTCGGCGACACTTTTATTGCGGGTGATGTCATTGCCCGGATTGATGACCGCTTTTATCTCGCCCAGGTCAAGCGGATGGAAGCTGATCTTAGGCAGAAGAACCAGAATTTGAGCCGGATTGAGGAATTGACATCCTCGCAATTTTCTTCGGTTAGCAACCTGGAACTGGCCACCGCCGACCGGGATATTGCCGAGGCCACACTGGACCAGGCCAAGTACGACCTGGAACGCACCAAAATCCGGGCGCCGTTCTCCGGTGTTGTGGTTGAACGCCTGAGCCAGGCTGGTGAATATGCCACGGTAGGCACTGTGATTGTCCGGCTGGTTGACACCCATAACATTGAAATTTCAGCCCGTGTCCCGATCTCTTCTGCGCCGTATCTCGAAGACTTGGCCGAGGTTTTTGTCTCCGAAGGTTTGGACGGATTAAAACTGCCAGTACGCGCGGTGGTGCCGGTCGGTGATGAACGTTCACGGATGATGGAAATTCGCATTTCACTTTCAGAAGGCAACTGGGTTGTCGGTACTGCGGTGAAGGTGGATATACCTTCCGGTCCTGCCCTGGAAGTTCTGGCGGTGCCCCGTGATGCCCTGATTTTGCGCTCCAACAATATTTACCTGTTTACCGTCGATGCCGACAACATCGCCAAGCGGATTTCGATCCGGATCGGTGCCGCCAGCGGCGATTACGTTGAAGTGATCGGCGATGTTCCCGAAGGGGTTCAGGTGGTGGTGCGCGGCGGCGAACGCCTGCGTGAAGGTCAAAAGGTTGCGGCGCTGGGCGATAACCTTTAACATTTTCCTGGATATTTGAACAACCGGCTGGCTTATTCTGATCGGCCAGCCACAGGAACTTGTGGGACTTGGAGCCGGGGCAATGATTTCTGAAGAGGAAACCAACCAGACAACAGACACGGCCGCGGAACTTGAAATCCCGGATTTGCTGAAATCCGGATTCTTTGAGAACAAGGCCAGGGCGTTCTGGGTTTTGCAAACCTTGGGTTGGCTGGCCTACGGGTTCTTGAGGCTTTTTAACGGTCTTGCCCAGGGCCGCGATTTTGAATACTGGAAACCGTCGGCGGTGGCCATGATCACCGGCTTTTTAATCACCCTTTTTTACCGCCAGATTTTAAGACGGATCAGAACCCGGCCTTTGCAAGTTGTGGTGTTCACGGTGATTTTCACATCTGTTTTTTTCTCGTTGATTTTTTCCGCAATCGAGACCCTTGGCCATGTCACGTTTTATGAAATTGGCTGGACCCCGGAATTTACCGAACTTTTTGGCAACGCCATGATCGATATTTACATCCTGACCAGCTGGGCGGCGTTGTACCTGATTATCAATTATTCACTGATGATCCAGGAAGAGCGGGAAAAAGCCCTGCTGGCCACCAGCATGGCCCACCAGGCCCAACTCAAGATGCTCCGCTATCAGCTTAATCCGCATTTTTTGTTCAATACCCTGAACGCAATCTCTTCCCTGGTGCTGATCAAGAAATATGAAAAGGCCAATGGCATGCTTGGCAAGCTGTCGTCTTTCTTGCGCTATTCGCTGGTCAACCAGCCGACCCAGAAAACCACCTTCGAGCAGGAACTTCATGCCCTGAAGCTTTACCTTGATATTGAAAAGGTCCGCTTCCAGAAGCGTCTGAAAATAGAGTTTAAAATATCCCCGGAGGCCAAGATGGCGCTGATGCCCTCATTGCTGTTGCAGCCTTTGGTCGAAAACGCCGTCAAATACGCCATCGCGCCTTCTGAAACCGGGGGTGAGATTATCGTCTCAGGCGCCTGTGAGGGTGACAACCTGATCCTGAAAGTGCGCGACAACGGTCCGGGAATGGGCAAGGAAAAGAAGACCATTTCAAACCTGTCTTCGGGCGTTGGCATTGCCAATATTAAGGCCCGCTTGACCCAGCTTTATGGAAACAAGCAAAGCTTTACCCTGAAAAATGTCAAACCCAGGGGCCTGGAGGCAAAAATCATCATCCCGTGTGAATATAAAGACAAAGGGGGTTAGGACATGGCCACCATCAGAACAATCCTGGTCGACGACGAGCCGCTGGCCATTGAAGGCCTGGAAGTGCGCCTGAAGGCATTCAAGGATATTGAGGTCGTCGCCACCTGCCCCAATGGCAGGAAGGCTATTGAGGTTACCCGCAAGAAAAAACCCGACCTGATTTTCCTTGATATCCAGATGCCCGGCTTTGATGGCTTTGATGTCATTCGCTCATTGATCGGCGATTTTATGCCGCTGGTGGTTTTTGTCACCGCTTTTGATCAATATGCCCTGAAGGCGTTCGAGGCCCATGCCCTGGATTACTTGCTGAAACCGGTCGACGATGCTTTGCTCAGGCGCACCATCCAGCGCGCCAGAAAAGCGATACAGCAGCGCCGCATCATCGACCAGAACGCCAAACTGGTGAACCTGATCGAAAGCATGGAAGATCCCCCCAAGGTGATCTTGTCGGCCATCCTCGAAGACCCGGAAGGGGTTGCCCCAAAAGATGTTTATGAACACCATTTGAATATCAAGGACCGCGGGCGCATTACCCGGGTTGATGTCAGCGAGATTGAATATATTGATGCCGCCGGCGATTACATGTGCATCCATACCCCGGGGAAAACACATATTTTGCGGGCGACAATGAAAGAAATGGATAAACGCCTGGACCCGAAAATGTTCCAGCGCGTCCACCGCTCTGCAATCGTCAACCTTGACCGCGTCAAGGAGCTGGTGTCGCACGCCAACGGCGAATACTTTTTGTTTTTGGAGGGTGGTGACCGGGTCAAGGTCAGCCGGTCTTATAAAAACGTCATCGGAAGATTTTTATAATTTAGAGGTCGCCTTTGGGCTCAACAATCTGTTTGCCCTTGTACATACCGGTCTTCAGGTCAACGTGGTGGCGCCGGACCAGTTCACCGGTGGTGGCGTCTTCCTGAAAATGCGGTTGGCCGAGTTTATCGTGCGAACGGCGCATTCCTCGCCGGGATTTGGAAATTTTTCTCTTTGGAACAGCCATTGCCTTATCCTTTCAGTCGTAAGCGAGGCGCACAATATGGCCAAAGGTTTAGAAAATCAAGCTATATAGTATAATTTTTTAAAACCTGTCCCAGCCAGCGTTGCGGGCTTCTATTTCCGCCAGTTTTTCATCAATTTCCTCACGCGACAGCCAAACACCGCGAACCATGACACCGACGATGGAGCGCATGTTGGAAATATCTTCCAGGGGATTGCCCTCGAGAAGAATCATATCGGCACGCTGCCCGGGGGCGATTTTGCCAAAGGTATCTTTATCTGCAAAAAATTCGCCGACAGCAGACGTGCCCGACGTGAGAATTTGTTCAGGGCTCAGGCCTGCTTCGGCCATCGCCTGCATTTCACGATGAATGGAAAAACCCGGGACGCTATAAAGCTGAGGCGCATCAGAGCCAAGCAGGATAGTGGCGCCAGCATCGGCAAGGGCCTTTAAGGTTATTTCGCGGTTTTCGACATCTAGCCGAGCTTGGGTCAGGGCGTTTCCAGATCGCTGGCCACGGTAGCGTCTCCGGTTCTGGGCGCGGGCCTCCGGGGATATATATTTCAACTCTGCCATGGCTTCCAGATCCGCCCTGGTGGGAAGGCCGAGCAAGGTTGCCCAGAGATGATTGGTCGGGACGACCGCGGCGCCACTTTCAAGCGTCATTTGCACGGCTCTGTCGCGCTCCTCCCCACCGGTAAAAAATTCATAGCCATCGAGGTGATCAATAGTCACCTGACCGGCTTCAAGGGCGCGCTCCAGCCCGACATCGGCGGGGACATGGCCGCCCCAGGTGATGCCAAGCCTGGTTGCCTCATCGGCCATGGCATCGTATTCAGCGCGGCTCATGCCCGGGTGGATTTTCAGGAAATCCCAGCCCGCCGCCACCTGGTCGCGGACCATCCGGCGCGCCTGGTTTGGCGAAGACACCGAATTACCATTAAAACTGGGCCCCCCCAGATAAAGCGTCGGTCCCAAAACTTCACCGGCGTTAATTTTGTCGCGCAATTTAAACTGTCCGGCGTTGCCGAGCATGCCGCGTACCGTGGTCACCCCCTGGCTGACATATAGAAACAACAGGTCTTTCAGATCCCGGTCAATTCTGGTGGCGCGAGGGATATGGCCGTGCATTTCAGTCAGGCCCGGGATCAGGTATTTCCCGGTGCCATTTATCGCCATGACGTTTTCAGGTAATTTAACCTGTGTATTTTCCTCAACGCTGACAATCCGTCCACCCTCAACAACAACCAAGGCATGTTCAAGGATCATATCCCCTCCCATGGTAATCACATTGACATTTACAAAAGCAATTCGCTCATCTTCATCCGCAAATGTTGGGGCTAAAAAGAAAAAGAAAACTGAAAAAAAAGCTAGAAACCGTTTCATCACAAGCCTACAAAATTTTGCTTAAGGACCAAAATCCGTCAACGAAGGCACGGCCGAGGCGGATGCAGCGTTCCGGCGACCAGCCCTGGTCGGGATCGGGCAGGTTGGCGTTATCCTTGAACGGCATCTCGAGGGTGGTCGAGAATATGCCGAAATGGTTGGCGATGTAATTGGACGCGATCGAGAGATCGGCCCCGCTTGGTTTATCTTTGGGATAGCCCCTTTCCTTTTGGAAATCGGGAGAAATTTCCACCATTTTATCGACCAGAAATTCGTATTGATCGGTCATCTTCTGGGTCAGCTTCGGGATACCCTCGATGCCGATCAGGAAATTGTAGGGCAGGGCCTCGTCGCCATGGACATCAAAATGGAAATCCATGCCGTATTTTGTCATCGCCTCAAGGCAAAGATAAACTTCGGGTGAGTTTTCCATCGAAGCCTTGTTCCATTCACGGTTAAGGTTTACCCCCTTGGCGTTAGTCCTTAAGTGCCCGCGTTTTGAGCCATCGGGATTGATGTTGGGGATGACATAAAAAGTGGCCTCACCCAGGAGTTTTTTGGCCACCGGGTCGTGTTCATCCACCAGCCGTTCCAAAAAGCCTTCGATCCACCATTCGGCCATGGTCTCGCCGGGGTGCTGGCGCGCGGTAACCCAGAACTTCAATCGTGATTTGGTGTTCCCGATAATCAACAGATCAAGATCCTGGCCATCCAGGGTCTGACCCAGCACCTCTTGTTCCACCAGCGGGCTTTCGGAAATGCCCGCCACCATATCGGCGTGGCGTTCCATCGAATAGGGCGCGAAATAAGCGTAATAAACCGAATCCTTGTCAGGGGTGTGGTTGATGGTCAAAACCTCCCCGTCAAATTCGGTTGGAACCCGGAACCAGTGTTCGCGGTCATAGGAAACGCACACACTGTAATCCTTGAAACCCCTGGTATAGGCGGCTTTTCCGGCGTTGATGATTTTCATCGCACAGGCCTGGCCCTTGGCGCCGGTGAGGCGGTAATGGAACCACTGATAAAAGTGCGAGCCGTTATCGATGCGGATTTCAAGCTGGATATCGCCCGCCTTTTTAGAGGATTTGACAATAATATTGCCGCTGTCGAAATTACTGTTGATATGCATAAACTGGTCTTTCTATTCGCTGTCTATTGTAACCGTGTTGGTGGTGCCCGAAGCCCCCGGCCAACCTTCAAACAGGGCTTCAATCAAAAGCGGCATAACCCCGGGCATATTTGCGCCCTTGGCATAGCCGTTTGCGCTGCCTTCATAAAGCCGCGCTCCGGTTTTGGCGTCATCGATCAAAAGCGTCAGGAAATGGCGGTGATAAACCTGGCTGCTGTCGCTTAAATCCACGCTTGTTGAGATCCCGCCGCCAACGTGGCTGCCATATCCGCCAATGCCAATTCCAAGCGTTGGCCCTGAAGAAGGCCGGTAATTTGGATCGGGCACGGCGCCATAACCAACCGTGACCACTATATCGGGATCCGCTCCGGCCGTGACAAGATAACCGAGGCCATCCAGCCGGGCGCCGATCATCCCGGCATAAGAGTTAAATTCAAGGCCGCCCTCATTCCCTTCGGCGGGCACTATGATTGCCGCTTCCCCTTCCGGGGCGGACAATTGGTGAAAGCGGTTCACTTCAGCCTTGAAGGCGGAAGATGCGCACGCGGATAATATCAGCAAAAATCCCAACAGGCCTGCTCCCAACACGCTGCGTTTGCCAAGATTTTTCATAGGTTTTTCTCCGGTTTTCTCTTCAAGTATGTTGAAGCCAGACCACCATAATAGGGAATTAGTGGCCCGGCCAGAAAATTTCACTAAATTTTGGTTTATCCGGTTGACATTTATCGGCCTGCGGCCTATTTTCGCGCCGCTTCAAGGGGATAAAACCCCGCTCATTTGAAAAGACCAATAAGGATCCGGCCATGAAGGTTCGCAATTCTTTAAAATCGCTGAAAGGCCGGCACCGGGACAACCGGGTTATCCGCCGCAGGGGCCGGACCTTCGTGATCAATAAAACCAACCGCCGTTTCAAGGCGCGCCAGGGCTAGGCCCGGCGTTGCCTGCATTATGCCCAGTGCCCTGACCACCCCTGGCCAGGGCTTTTTTATGGGCTTTTTTATGTCATGACCGCCCAACCGACATCAGTCATCTTTGATATTGGCAAGGTGCTGATCGAATGGGACCCGCGCGCCCTTTTTGAAAAGCTTATTGATGATGCCGAGGAACTCGACTGGTTCCTCGCGGAAGTGGTCAGCTTCGGGTGGCACCACGAGCACGATCGCGGCATGCCATTTGCCGCCAGCCTTGCCGCCAAGGCAATGGAATACCCGGATTATACCAACCTGATCTATGCTTACCGCGAACGCTGGCGTGAAACCATCCCGGGACCGATAAAGGGGGTTGTCGATATTTTAAGAACCCTCGACAACAAGGGGGTTTCCTGTTTTGCCCTGACCAATTATTCGGCGGAAACCTGGCCCGAACTCGAAGCCGAGTTTGACTGGATCAAGTGTTTTAGGGATATCGTGGTTTCCGGCCGCGAGGGGCTGGTCAAACCTGAGATGCCAATTTACCACTTGGCCCGTGAGCGGTTCGGATTGCGTGCCGGTGAGGGGTTGTTCATTGATGACCGGTTGGAGAATATCACATCCGGCGAAGCCGCCGGTTTCGTCGGTCATCATTTTATAGACGTGAAAACCCTTGAAGCAGACCTGAAGGAACGGAACCTTTTGTAGGCTAATCCCCGGTAAACCGGACGTTCTTGGGCTTGCCCTTAAGCTCGTTACCCTTGATTTCGGCGACGTGGAGGACATTGGTTGAGCCGGGCACACCGAAGGGCACCCCGGCGGTGACGATAATCCGGTCCCCCTTCTTGGCCAACCCCTGGCGCATGGCAACGCGTTTGGCCTTGCCGATCATTTCCTCAAAACTTGAAACGTCGCGGGTTTTCACCGTGTGCAAGCCCCACACCAGGCAAAGTTTTCTGGCGACATGCAGGTTGGGGGTCAGCGTCAGGATTGGCGCCATCGGGCGCTCACGGGCGGCGCGAAGCGCGGTCGAGCCCGAAGCGGTAAAGGTGACAATGGCGCTGGCACCGAGGCTGCGGGTAATCCCGCGGGCGGCGGCGGTGATCGCGTCATCGGTGGTCGGGGTGCCGGCGAGGGCTTCGCGGTGCAGCATTTTCCGGTACGAAGGGTCATTTTCGATCTGGGTGGCAATTTTATCCATGACAATGACCGCTTCCACCGGGAAATCACCAATGGCGCTTTCGGCCGACAGCATCACCGCATCGGCGCCGTCGAAAATGGCGTTGGCCACATCCGATACCTCGGCGCGGGTCGGCACCGGGTTTTTGATCATCGATTCGAGCATTTGGGTGGCGACAACCACCGGCTTGCCCATCGAGCGGGCGGTGCGGATGATCTTTTTCTGGATCATCGGCACCTCTTCAACCCGGGCCTCAACGCCGAGGTCGCCGCGGGCAACCATGGTCGCGTCGGAGAATTTCAAAATCTCTTCAAGCTCCCCTAAAGCCGCCGGTTTTTCGATTTTAGCCAATAGCCCGGCGCGGCCATTGATCAGCCGTTGCGCCTCTTTGACATCGCTGGCGCGTTGCACAAACGACAGCGCAATCCATTCCACCCCTTGCTCGAGGGCAAAATTCAGGTCGCGGCGATCCTTGGCCGTCAGGGCCTTCATCGGCAACACCGCATTGGGCAGGTTAACCCCCTTGTGATTGGACAGCGGACCGCCAATTTTTACCTTGCAGGTGATCGCTTGCTTTCCGGCCTTTTCCACCACCATGAAAATTTTACCGTCATTAAGCAGCAGGCTACTGCCCTTACGTATAGCGCCATAGACCTCAGGGTGGGGGAAGCTGACGCGGGCGTCATCACCATCGGTTTTGTTCAGATCAAGGGTAAAGGACTGTCCGTTTTTCAGGGTGACCTGGCCGTCTTTAAAATTGCCGATGCGCAGTTTAGGCCCTTGCAGGTCAACCATAATGGCGATCGGCCGCCCGACCTTTTCTTCAACGCTGCGGATGTTGGAAATCAGCTCACGTTTATCATCCTGATTGCCGTGGCTCATGTTGACACGGAACGTATCAACACCCGCTCTATAGAGCGTCTCAATAGCTTTCTGGGAGGAGGTTGCGGGGCCGAGGGTGGCAATAATCTTGGTTTTTCTCTTACGCGACATTTTTGTCCTTGCTTCCAGGTAACTTTCACTTATCTATCAGTTTAGTTTATTCCATAGGATTATTACAGAGTTATGATCATTACCCCTGAAATTATAAATAAAGGCGGCGCCGCCAACCTGGTTTTGATCTGCGATCATGCCTCAAATTTTATCCCCGAAGACTACGCCGGCCTCGGCCTGAATGACGATTTGCTGAAAACCCACATCGCCTGGGATATCGGTTCCGAGGCGCTGACCCGGGGGCTTTCCAAAATTCTTGATGCCCCGGCGCTGCTTGCGCGCCATTCCCGGCTGTTGATCGATACCAACCGCGAGGTTGGCGATGACACCCAGATCGTGGCCAAAAGCGACGGGATCGATATCCCCGGCAACCAGGGTCTGGAAATGGCTGGGCGGTTACAGCGTATCAAAAACTTTTACCTGCCCTTCCATGAAACCTGCGATGCGCTGGTGGCGGCGCGGCTGGAGGCGCATCCATGCGTCATCGGGGTCCATACTTTTACCAAGGTTTATGGCGGCCGTGGCCGCGATCTGGAAATAGCGGTGATGTGGAATGCCGACAACCGCCTGGCCACCCTGTTCGGAAAGATATTTGAGGCCAAGGGCCTGAAAGTCGGCTGGAACGAGCCTTATTCGGGCAAGAATTTCTTTTATTCGATGGACCGCCACGGCCGGGATAACAACCTGCCCCACCTCGCCGTCGAGGTCAGGCAAGACCTGGTTGAAACCAAGACCGGCCAGAAAAAATTCGCGAAAATAATCGCTGACGCTTACTCAGAAATCAAAGGGTTTTAAAGTCGAGCTTGGTGCCGGGCAGGAATTGTTCCAGGTGCGAAAGCGCCGCCGGATCGCCGGTGGTGAAGAATTCCAGCTTTCCGCCCGAGTTATCTGCAAATTCAGGGTGGCGGGTAAGGTAGGCTGTGAGCGAGGCGGCGACAATATCCGGTTGCGAGAGGATCTCCACCCCTGCGGGCAGCGCGTCCCTGAACAGGTTTTCAACCAGCGGATAGTGGGTACAGCCGAGGAAAACCGCATCGAGCCGTTCGCCGATCAACTGGCCCATCAGCTTGGTGCAAAAGCTGGCGACCATGTCCCTCAGGTCGTCTTCAGCCAGATTTTCTTCAATCGCCCCAACCAGCCCCGGGCAGGCCTGCTGGATCACCTGGACCTTGGGCGCGCGCAGGCGCACCTGGTGGGGATAGGCGCCGCTTTCCACCGTGCTGTGGGTGGCGAAAACACCCACGTTTTTAGAAGGAACGCTGCTTAAGCCCGGGTTGTTACGGTCCCAGTCAAGCCCGGTCAGGGCTTCGACCATCGGCACCAAAACCCCGAGGATGCGATGATCAGGATAATGCCCGGGCAGCCATTCCTCCTGAATTTCACGAAGCGCGATCGCCGATGCGGTGTTGCAGGCAAGAATAACCAGGCGGATACCGCGTCCGAACAAGGTTTCGATCATGGCGGTGGTGAATTTCAGGATTTCGGCCTCCGAACGATTGCCATAGGGTCCGCGGTTGTGATCGCCCAGGTAAAAAAACGGCTGGTCGGGCAGCGCCTTGGCGCAGGCGCCCAGCACGGTCAGACCGCCAGAGCCAGAATCGCATATGCCGATGGGGTTTGTCATGTTCGTCTTCTTACGGTTGCTGATTGGGTATGCCAAGGAAAAAAGGCGAAAGCAGGTCGAAAAACAGTCGGCCACATCCCCCAAGAACAAGTCTTACAATAAAAGAGACAGAAAGGTCTGTCTCTTTTATTGGAAGGATGCGGGTGATAAAATAAAATGGCGCCACCCGGGCATCCCCCAAAAAGGTCGATTTCGACGGTTGCGAAATAAAAAAACTGTGGTTAGGGTACCAATATTGAAACATCGAGCGATGAGAGGGCAACCGGACATGGCGACGTATTCAAAAAATGAGTTCAGGGAAAGTCGCGCGGCCCAATACAAATACTTCCAGCGTATCCTGGCCTACTCAGTTTTTGGGATTGCCGGAACGCTGGTTTTTCTGATGTTCATGCTGAAATACGCCTGGTCCTGATTTTTTCAGGACTTTTTTTTAGGCTAGGACTTTTTTTTAGCCATGGGAGATAAGCGGGGAATATGAAGATAGCCGTCTGGAAGGAAACACGGGGTGATGAACGCCGGGTCGCCGCAACCCCCGATACCGTGAAAAAATTTATCGATCTCGGGTTCCGGGTCGCGGTTGAGGCTGGCGCGGGACTAAATTCCAGCATTCCCGATGCCGCTTATCTGGACGCCGGCGCGACCATCGCCAAATCCGCCAGGGATGCCGCTTCCGGCGCCGATATTATTCTTAAAGTCAGCCGTCCGACCGCCAAGGAACGCCCCAACCTGCCCAAGGGGGTGATACTGGTCGCAATTCTGGCCCCCCACGCCGATGCCGAAAGTATCAAGGCCTACGCCCGGGGTGGTGTGACCGCGTTTGCCATGGAGTTGATGCCGCGCATCACCCGGGCGCAATCGATGGATGTGTTGTCGAGCCAATCAAACCTTGCCGGTTACAAGGCGGTGCTGGATGCCGCCGGGGTTTACGGCCGGGTATTCCCGATGATGATGACCGCCGCCGGCACGCTCGCCCCGGCCAAGGTGATGGTCATGGGCGTCGGCGTTGCCGGACTGCAGGCGATTGCCACCGCCAGGCGCCTCGGGGCTATCGTTTCGGCCACCGACGTCCGGATGGCGACAAAAGAACAGGTTGAAAGCCTGGGTGCCAAATTTGTTATGGTCGAGGACGACGAGGCCAGGGAGGCCGAGACCGCCGGTGGCTACGCCAAGGAAATGTCGAAGGCCTACCAGAAAAAGCAGGCGGCCCTGATTGGCGAAACTATTCAAAAGCAGGATATCGTTATCACCACCGCGCTGATCCCGGGGCGCCCGGCGCCGGTTTTGATCACCAAAGAAATGGTGAAAACCATGCGGCCGGGCTCGGTGATCGTCGATCTGGCGGTCGAGATGGGCGGCAATTGTGAATTATCGAAGCCCGGCGAAGTGGTTGATGCCGGGGGGGTAAAGATTGTCGGGTATCTCAACGTGCCATCGCGCCTCGCCGCCGATGCCTCGGCGCTTTATGCCAAAAACCTTTTGAATTTTGTCACCATGCTGGTCGATGCCGAAAAAAAGGAAATCGCCATCGATTGGGACGATGAGATCCTGAAAGCGATCACGCTGGCCCGCGGCGGCAAAATTGTTCATCCAAACTACGGGGGGAAATAAAATGGAAATCCTTACTGAAGTCCAGGCCAACCCATTCGTCCAGCAGCTGTCAATTTTCGTGCTGGCGGTGTTTATCGGTTATTACGTTGTCTGGTCGGTGACCCCGGCGCTGCACACGCCTTTGATGTCGGTCACCAATGCGATCTCATCTGTGATTATTGTTGGCGCCCTGATTGCCGCCGGGCCTGATGTTACCAGTATCTCAAAAATCCTCGGCATCATTGCCATCGCACTGGCGGGCGTGAACATTTTCGGCGGTTTTGCCGTCACCGGGCGCATGCTCGCCATGTACAAGAAAAAGAAATAGGGACGGTTTATGTCGGAATTACAGGTTAACGCCACGGCCATAGCCTACCTCGTTTCAGCGGTGCTGTTTATCATGGCGCTGCGCGGCCTGTCCTCGCCCGACAGTTCACGCAAGGGCAATGTTATGGGTATTCTGGGGATGTTCATCGCCATCACCGCAACGGTCCTCAATCCCGAAATTGTCTCCTACGGGTGGATTGCCGGCGCACTCCTGTTCGGCGGCGGCATTGGTTTTATAATTGCCCGCCGGATTGCGATGACGGCGATGCCGCAGCTGGTGGCCGGCTTCCATAGTCTTGTCGGGCTGGCGGCGGTGCTGGTTGCCGGGGCGGCGTTCCTCAACCCGATTGCCTTTGATATTGCCGATGCCATGGGAAATATTTTTACCGCCTCCAAGATCGAAATGTCGCTGGGAGCGGCGATTGGGGCCATAACCTTTTCCGGATCGATTATCGCGTTTTTGAAACTGCAGGGCCTGATGTCGGGAACGCCGATCACACTCCCCGGCCGCCATGTCATCAATGGTGCCTTGGCGCTGGCAATCGTCGGGTTTATCGGCTGGTTCGCCATCGACCAGTCGATCAGCTTCGGCCCGGTCCATATATTCTGGGCGCTGACGGCCTTGAGTTTTATTATTGGCTTTTTGCTGATAATCCCGATTGGCGGCGCCGACATGCCGGTGGTGATCAGCATGCTCAATTCCTATTCCGGCTGGGCCGCGGCGGGGATTGGCTTTACGCTCGGGAACGACGCCCTGATCGTTACTGGCGCGCTGGTCGGCTCCTCCGGGGCGATCCTTTCCTACATCATGTGCAAGGCCATGAACCGCTCGTTCATCAGCGTCATTGCCGGTGGGTTCGGTGGCGATGATGCCGGCCCGGCGGCGGGGGCGGCGGAAGAAAAACCCTACAAACAGGGCAGCGCCGAGGATGCCGCGTTTATCCTGAAAAACGCCGGCAAAGTGATCATCGTGCCCGGTTACGGCATGGCGGTGGCCCAGGCCCAGCATGCGTTACGCGAGATGGCCGACCTCCTTAAATCCGAAGGCGTCGATGTTTCTTATGCGATCCATCCGGTGGCCGGACGGATGCCCGGGCACATGAACGTGCTGCTCGCCGAGGCCAACGTGCCTTACGATGAAGTGTTCGAGCTTGATGACATTAACAACGAGTTCGCCACCGCCGATGTCGCTTATGTCATTGGCGCCAACGATGTCACCAACCCGGCGGCCAAGACCGATACCGCGAGCCCGATCTACGGCATGCCGGTTCTCGATGTCGAGAAGGCCAAGACGGTCTTGTTCGTCAAGCGCTCGCTCGGCACCGGCTACGCCGGGGTTGCCAACGAGTTGTTCTTTCGCGACAACACCATGATGCTTCTCGGCGACGCCAAGAAAATGACCGAAGGCATCAACAAGGCGCTGGATTAAAATTTCAAGGAGATAATTCCATGCTGAAAATTATTAAATTGTTTATTGTCGTCCCTGTTTTTTCAATATTTTCTGCGATTTCTGCCAGTCCGGGTTTGGCCGGAGAAGAAGACGTGCTGGACGCGCCGTGTGTGGTTGATGGGTATCTTCGCGCCCGCGAACAAACCATGCAGGTCGATGCCAAGCCCAAGGATGTTGAGAGCCTTATGAAATTTGTCGCCGCAGACCTGGTTTACGAACATCCCCGGGTCGGGATCAAAATCGAGGGCGCTGAAGCCTACCGGGCGGGCGTGACCGCTTTCCTCGGCGACACCGATGACGGCCGTTATCAGGTGATTGATTATCTGGTCAATGGCGATACGGTGGCGATCACCTTCAACCGGGAATTTAAAACCATGACCGATGGCCAATGGCAGGAAAGAGTAGTCAAACAACTGGTTGTTTTTGAGGTCAAAGACGGAAAAATCACCCGGATCATTGATTACTGGTAAAAATCTGTACTGCCATGACTGAAAGCATCATCAAGGCGTTGGAGTAATTTAGGAGGGGTTTATGTATTCATTTACTACAGTAGGAATTCGCTTAATGGCTGCCTATTTTGTTTTTTCCGGATTGGCATATTTTGGTGATTTTTTTCTCCCATTAATAGGGGCAAGCAACACCCCTCAACTTGAAAGTTATCAGGCCACCAGTTTTTATGTCATTACAAGCATAATTTTAGGGGTTCTTATATGGCTTATGTCTAAACCCTTAGCCATATTTGCTACGGCAGGATTACCTGAGGTAAATAAACAGGTAGGCTCTGAAAGTATTATTGCCAGCGGGACATTTTTGATTGGGCTTTACTGGTCTGTTTCCAGCTTACCGAATGCGATTTATACGACATTTTATATTAATTCTAATTATAGTATTGGCGAGCATGATTATGTCACTGAAATCCTGTTTTCATCCTGGCTATCAGGAATTACGGGTCTAATTGTGATGCTCAGTTCATTTAGAATCGCCGGGTTAGTTGGAAAAATTCGCAAAATGGGAACCAAGTAGGTAGGCTTTTTGCCTTATTTATTAGGCATAAACTCACCCAGCGACTTCTTCTGCATGCCATCCGCATCAAAATTCGCCGGGTCGAGCCAGGCCAGATAAGCAGCATCGATGGCGGGCCATTCACTATCGATGATCGAATACCACGCGCTATCGCGGCTACGGTCTTTCATGACAAAATGCTGGCGGAAAATGCCCTCAAAAGTAAAGCCGAAACGCTCGGCGGCGCGTTTTGAAGGCTCATTCAGGTTATTGCATTTCCATTCATAGCGGCGGTAACCAAGCGTGGTCATGGCGTAGTGGCTTAAAAGGTAGATCGCTTCGGTGGCGCCAACGGTGCGGCGTAATTCCTTGGTAAAACGGATGTAGCCGACTTCAATGGTGCCATGTTCGGGGACGAAATTCAAAAGCGAAAATGTACCCACTGGCATGCCATCGCGGTTCCGGAGAATTGAAAAAAACAGGTATTCTTCATTTATTTCACACTCTTTCATGTGGTCTTCAAATTCAGCAAAAGTATGGAACGGCCCGGTCGGCAAGTAATCGTATGTGAAATGCTCGGAGGGGTCTTTGATCAGCTGATATAGCGGCGCGGTATGATCCCCGGCATTCAGCGGCACAATGGTCACATGCGCCCCCTTAAGCTTAACCCGTTCCGGCGGCGGGGCGCCTTTCCAGTTAAGTTTTTTTGGGGTGCTGTTCATCCCGGCACCTTATTGATGCGACCAGCCCTTGTCATCATCAGAATCAGCCGGCGAGCGGCCAAGGGGTTCGCCTTCGGTGGAAATGCCGAGGCCCAGCACGGTGCGGTTGGCGTAGGCGAAATAGGATACCACTTGATTGATCTCGAGAATCTCACCATCGTCCCAGCCGATGAGGCGCAAGTGGTCAACATCGGCCTCTTTCAAAAGGTCAGGATTTTGGGTGAGTTTGGCGGCGTAAAGCAGTGCCGCCAGTTCCTTGTCCTTGAAGGCCCCGGACGGAATACCGTTGACGATGGCTGCCTTGATCTCTTTTGCGCGCTTATCATCCCTGAGGAGGCGTTTAAGGCCGGCAAAGTGATGATCAACACAATAGGCGCAACCGTTCAGGTGGCTGACGTAAACCCCGAGAACTTCGAGGAACCAGGTCGGGATTGTATTGGCGGTATGATGGAGCGCATTTTTATAAAGCGCCATATGGCCTTCCATGGAATGCGGGCGCAAGGAATGCGCCATCATGATGTTATCGACGGTATCCTCCGGGCCTTTGATGCGATCATATAAACGCTTCAGGCGCCCTTTAGCCTCGGCAAAGGGAATGGTTTTGATCCAGGTCATGAGAAAACCCTAATTGGTTAAAGGGGATTGGCCAATAAAAAAGCGCCCTAAAAGGTGCTTCCCCTAAAGTTTGGTCCAGATCACACCCCTAGTTCCTAAGTGGTTAATCCTCATCGACCAGGATTTTTTCGGCGATATCAGCATCGAAAAGATGCACACCATTGTTGGCAAACCAAACCAGTGTTAACCCGTATTTTGGAAAACGGCGGACCCCGGCGCGGTACCCCCCTAAATCTCCGAAAGCCTGTTGAACATTTTTTCCAACCAAAATTCCGCCGCCAATTTCACCTGCGATCCAGCCCGGGGAAAATGGGGTAAGGTCGCCGGAAGACAAGGTTGCTGGCTCTAACATTTTGGCCCGAACAAATTCGGAAAGGATTTTTCCTTTAATCAGTTCCCGATCCCATTTTAAATAATCATCCATGGTCATGAAGATTCCCCCAGCCCCATAGGTCTGTCTTAAAACGGTTGTTTCGATTAGCCCCTGGTCGGTCGTTTCATAGCCCATAGCGGTTGGGGAAAGCCCCTTTGTCCCCGGTTCATTTACCCAAGCAAGCTCCATCTTCAAGGGTTTAAAAATCCGTTCATTTAAAAGGTAGCCATACCCTTGGCCGGTGGCAACTTCGATCATTTCGGCAATTAAAACGAAGGCCGAGTTGGAATAGGCGACATCGGTTCCTGGAGCAAAATCCAGTTTTCCATCGGAAATCATTAAATGATACACATCCGCATTATTTCTAATATCCAATCCCTTTTCCTCGGCAATGGAAAAATAATCAGGAATGCCGCTGGTGTGGGTCAACAAATGCCACAGGGTAACTTTTCTATAGCTGTTAGGAAGGTTGTCCAAAAATTTAGTAGGGGAATCATCAAGGGACAAAACACCCTCTTCAACCAATTGAAGAGCCAAGGCCGCGGTAAACTGTTTAGCCAAGGAGGCAAGATAAATTGGTGTGTCCATCCGTAATTTTTCTTTACCAATGACTGCATCCCCAACCTCAAGGTGGCTAATGAGTTTTCCATCACAAGCCAAAGCCACAACAAACCCCGCCTTACCCGTGAAATCATCATTAAGATCTCGCAAGATTTGGTTGGAGGCCGCTTTGTAGGTTTCACAATTTCCTGAAGCCCGTGCCAAGGGGGGCATGAAAAAAACTATCGAGCAAAACAAAATAATAAAAAGAGTTTTCATTTTTAAACCTCGTGTCAAATTTTTTTAAAACTCTACTACATGCGTAGATATAGTAAAGAAAATTAAACTACAGTTGTAGAATTTGTTTTTTAGATAGATTATTGGCAATAAAAAAGCGCCCGATGAGGCGCTTAAATAATGATTTGATTGGTGGGACTAACGGCCGCGGCGGGAGTCTGAGCGTTCCGGGCGCGGGGTACGCGGGATCAGGCCATCGCGTTCCATCCGTTTGCGGTCCATCTTGCGGGCCCTGCGAACAGCGGCGGCGGCATCACGGGCGCGTTTTTCAGACGGCTTTTCATAGAAACGGCGCATCTTCATTTCCCGGTAGACGCCTTCGCGCTGCAGTTTTTTCTTGAGCGCTCTCAGAGCCTGGTCGACATTGTTATCGCGAACGGTGACTTGCATTAATTCATCAACTCCTAATATCAGGTTTGCCGCCGGTTTCCCGGAGTGCGGGGGTTTCTTTATCAAACCCGGAGACATAAAGAAAGCATTTTTTACCCATTTTTTCAAAAAGGAGGTATATTCGCAGGGGTTTAGCCCTAAGCGGAGAAGTCATGGCAAAATATAACAAAGCGCCCTCGGAAATGCGCCCTGAAATCATAGCGGCGATGCTTGATCATGTGCCTTTTGATGGCTGGTCGGAGGCGGGCATGAAGCAGGCCGCGGGTGATCTCGGGGTGCCCCTGGCATTCATCAAAATGGCATTCCCGGGGGGCGCCGCTGAGATGGTTGAAGAATACCTGTTGGGCCTCGATAGCGAAATGCTCAAGCTTCTCAAGAAAAAGCGTTTGGATAAAATGGGTATGACCAAGCGGATCGTCACCGCGGTTAAAGTCAGGCTTGAGATCAATCACGGGCACCGCGAGGCGGTGCGCCGCACCGTTGGTTTCCTGGCGCTGCCGTTCAACGCGCCGCTTGCCGCCAAGTGCCTGTGGCGCACGGTTGATGCGATGTGGAACGCCGCCGGCGATACCGCCACCGATTACAATCATTACACCAAGCGTCTGATTTTGGGCGGGGTCTATTCCACCACCCTGATCACATGGCTGGGTGATGAGTCTGAAGGGTACCAGGATACTTTTGAGTTTCTCGACCGGCGCATCGCAAATGTCATGGAGTTTGAGAAGGTCAAGGCAAAGGCCCGCGAGTTTACCAAGGATTTACCGGATCTGGCTAAAATCCTGGGTAAAATGCGTTACCCCGACGGCCATAGACGGCCATAAATTTTAATCTTTTGGAATTTCGGCGAGATTGTCGGCTTGGGCCTTGCGCCAGGTTTTTATTTTGGCTTGCAAGGCCTTATCACTGATCGAAAGCATTTCGGCGGCCAAAATCCCGGCATTTTTAGCGCCATCAATGGCAACGGTGGCCACCGGAATGCCCGGCGGCATCTGGACAATCGCCAGGAAAGCATCAATCCCCTCAAGGCTGGCCTTCAAGGGCACACCAATGACCGGCAGAGTGGTCAGGGCAGCGACGACACCGGGAAGGTGCGCGGCCATACCCGCCCCGGCGATGAAAATGCGCGTACCGGCGGCTTCGGCTCCGGTTACATACTCCTGCAACCTGGCATTCTTGCGGTGGGCGGAAATGATTTTGGCTTCATTGGGAATGCCAAAAACATCCATGGCCTCGGCGGCTTTTTTCATCACCGGCCAATCAGACTGGCTGCCCATAATGATGCTGACGAGTGGTGTTTTGGTTGCCATCCTTCAATGTTCCTAAACTAAAAAAACCGGCATGGGTTTCACCTGCCGGCGAGGTCCAATTATAATCAGCACCGTTAGTTTCGCAAGCCAAATCGGTTTTTTCCCGCGATCAACTATAAATTCAGGCAATAATATCAGGCAACAACCGGTCTTCCAGCTTGGTAATCTCATCCTTGATAAAAAGCTTCTTTTTTTTCAACCGTTGCAGTTGCAGGCGGTCAGAGGTGCCAGCGCCAATCAGGGCGGTGAGGGCATCGTCAAGATCCCGGTGTTCCTCGCGGAGCCGGGTCAAGACCTCTTCAATTTCCAGTTTTTCGCTTTCTTTCATGGCACTCCATTATTTTACATAGCCTTTCCACTGGGCCGCAGGCACTATATCACAAGTCTTATGGCAGAACCAAAGAACCCAAATGAAAAGACCCAGGCTACAGACCAAGTGTGGGCGGAGGTCACCCGGTTTTATAAAGCCCCCGGGGTCGAAGCAACCGTGCTTGATTTGCAGGACCACCGCGGCGCCAATGTCATGTTAGTGTTATTTTTATGCTGGCTGGCGGAGGGCGGCCGCGTGCCCCGGCCCGGGGTCGGCCTTGATGATTTGCTGAAGGCCGGGGGGGTGCGCCGAATGGTTTTGTTAAAACCCATCCGCGCCTTAAGAAGGGCTTTATTTAGAAAAAAAGGGACAAAGAACGCCCTTAAAAATATTCTACTTGGGTTTGAATTACATCAGGAAAGGGCCCTGCTAAAAATTTATCTGGATCTAACCAGGCCCCACCGTCCGCCGCAATCGATGCCGGGCAATGGCCCCAATCTGGTCGTCGCCTACATGAAAATATTGGGGTTGAATGCACCTTATAAGGGACAGTTTGATTTGTGCGAATACTTCACCGAACTTGATTCAATCCTTAAAAAAAGAGCGTAATAAAACCCGCTATTTCTTATCCTGCCAGCGTTTTAGCGCGGGCGTTTCCAGATGATAGAGGTCAAGGACCCGGGCCAGGGTCTGGTTGATCATCTCGCTTATGTTTTCCGGGTGGGTGTAAAACGCCGGCACCGGGGGAAAAACAATGGCGCCATAGGAAGAAACTTTGGCCATGGTCTCCAGGTGGCCGGTGTGCAAAGGGGTCTCCCGCACTAATAAGACCAGTGTACGGCGTTGTTTCAGGGTAACATCGGCGGCGCGGGTGAGAAGGTTAGATGTCACCCCGGTGGCAATTTCAGACATGCTTTTGATCGAACAGGGGGCGACAATCATGCCACCGGTCTCAAATGACCCGCTTGAGATGCTTGCGGCAATATTTTTGACCGAATGAACAACATCGGCAATTTTTCCCAGGTCCGCGACCTTGTAGGTGGTCTCAAGCCCAAGGGTGATTTCCGCCGACGGGCTCATCACCAGGTGGGTTTCTATTTTAAGGGATTTCAGAATTTCAAGCAGGCGGACGCCATAAATGGCCCCCGAAGCCCCGGTCATGCCCACAATGAGTCGTTTTACCCGCACAGATTTACCCCTTGTCTCCTGGCCAGACTTTAGGCCGGGGGCCCCGGAATTCCCAGTCCTTTTTGAAATTTGGCGCCGCGATTTCTACTTTTTGAAAATTTGTGTTAGGCTTTTCACATGCAAAAAAACAGGGAGAACTGAGAATGGGTCAAGTTGAAGATCTGAGTCGAAAACATCATTCCCTCGAAGAGGCCATCGAAGAAGAAAATGCACACCCCTTTCCGGATCAAGGTAAGATAGGCCAACTAAAACGCGAAAAATTGCGCATCAAAGACATTATGGAACACCACGTAAGTTCTTGATTAAGAATATTTAAATCTATTCAACCGCCTCGGCTTCAGGGGCCTTTACCTTGTGGGCGGTCTTTTGCACCAGGTCGTCCAACTCTATTTGTTTACAAAGACCTAATGAAACCGGGTCCTGGGGCTGGATCTGGTTAATGTTCCAGTGGGTGCGGTCACGAATGGCGCCAATGGTTGGCTTGGTGGTGCCGATCAGCTTGCAGATCTGGTTGTCGGAAAATTCCGGATGATAACGCAACAGCCAGGCAATCGTAGCTGGTTTATCCTGGCGTTTTGAAACCGGCGTATAGCGCGGCCCCTTGGTGCGCGGCTGGGCTGCAATCTCGTCTTCAACCAGCACCAGGTCGGCAGAAGGGTCCTTCTGGCAGCGCTCAATTTCTTCCCAGGTCATCTGGCCGGTTGCTGTTGGGTCAATGCCGACGATATTCTGGGCCACGGTTTCATCGGCGATGCCCTGAACCTCAAGGGCATGCATACCGCAAAGGCGGGCAATCTGGGAAAAATCCAAGGTGGTGTTGTCAATCAGCCAGACCGCGGTGGCCATCGGCATAAGCAGTTGTGCCATTTGAAATGCTCCCTAAATAAATACCTTATCGCTCCGTGAACGGGATGAACCGTTCTCTCTCCTCAACCCTTTTGATCCACGTTTGGATATTCGGAAAGTGGGAAAGCTCAAATCCGGCTTCCCCGGCGACATGGGTATAGGCATATAAGGCAATATCGGCAATTGTAAAGCGATTGCAGGCAAAAAAATCATTTTTTTCCAGATGATCATCCATCACCTGAAGCGCACGATTGGCGCGATTGGCCAGTTCTTCAAGGAATGGCTTGTTTTGCTTCTCGATAGGGACGTAATGATAAATGAAGCGCACCTCAGCAACCTTAGATTCAATCTGGTTTTGTTCAAAAAACATCCAGCGCAAAATTTGTGCCTCATCAACCGGGTCATCGGACGCGAGGTCGGATCCCCGGGCAAGGTAATGCAAAATCGCATTTGATTCAGCGATTCTTGTGCCATCAGGAAGCTCAAGGAGCGGCAATCGTTGATCAACGTTTTTCTTTTTAAAATCTTCGGTCCGGCAGGCCCCAGCCAGGGCGTCCATTTTTTCAATGTCTACCGGAAGGTTTAGCAAATTTATAAGCAGTCTGACTTTGTAGGAATTACCGGATTCTGGGAAATCATAGAGTTTGGGGGATGTCATGATAACCACTCCATTTTATTGTGAAAACGGACTATAGTTTTTTAAAGCGCTGAATTGAAGTCAAAAGTTTGGGAGAATTAAAGATGGACCTGAACGACCTTCCGAAAAACCGGGACACACCCATTGAAGCGATCGAGGCGGAAAAGCTCGATACGCTTTCCCTTAATGAGCTGGCCTATCGTATCAAGGTATTAAAACGCGAGATCGTGCGTATAGAGGCCGAGATCAAGGCCAAAAGCGCCAGCATATCCGCCGCCGAGGATGTCTTTAAGAAGTAATTTCAAAAACAAGAAAAGGCCGGGGAGGGGGGTCCCGGCCTTTTCTGTCTCTATAGTAGAGACTGTAGTAGAGAGGGTCGTCAGTAGTAACTATCAATCCATTGGTCGTCTTTAGGCGGCTTTCGAGGCCTTCTTGCCCTTGACGCCTTCAAGCACCGGCTTAGCAGGGCCGGTCTTGATCGGGATATCCCGGGGCCGCTTGTGCTCGGGGATTTCACGGTAAAGCTCGACGTGCAGCAAGCCGTTGTCGAAATTGGCGCCGGTGACGCGGATTTCAGAGGCCAACTGGAACTTGCGGACAAACGCCCTGGTGGCGATGCCGCGGTGGAGAAACTGGCTTTTTTCGTTTTTCTTTTCCGGTTGCTTGCTGGAGATCGTCAGCAACTCGTCTTCGAGCGAGATGGAAATGTCTTCCTTGCCGAAACCGGCCAGCGCCATGGTGATACGGTAGCCGTCTCCGGCCACTTTTTCGATATTATAGGGCGGATAGGCGCGCTCGGCGGGCTCCAGGCCTTTTTGAAAATTTTCAGCCATCCGAAACAGCTCGTCAAAGCCGATGGCATTTTGCATGAGGGGTGATAAATCGAAGGTACGCATAGTAAAATCCTCCTTGGGAAGCGATTTTTTCAGTTTACCTTTGGCCCCCAATCGGGCGGCCAAGGCGGTTAAGTGGACCCGAGTTTGGCGTCCATACTCATTAATTTAAGCGCGAAAAAAGTGATTACAAGAGGGTTAGTGAGGATTTATTTAATGGTGAAGGAATTAATGAATCTCCGAGGAAACATTATCTTTGCCATTCAAACGCCCCATCTTGCACGATAATGCACTTTGGGGCTTTCCGCCGAACGATCGGCGCGCCAACGCTTGTTGGCGGAAGAAAGCAAAAGGCGCACAAGCGTGCGCCCGCGAACCGTTTCGCGCCCCCGCGGAGCCGTGAGCAAAGCTCACTGGCGTGAGCGATTAATCAAGAGTGAGATTTGCGGAAAATCCCGGAGAGCTCATCATTCAGTTTTTCGTTGGTAGCGAGGATACTGCCGGACTTCAGCATGGCGGCGCCGCCATCCAGTTCCGAGACCAGCCCGCCGGCCTCGCGGACAATAACAATACCCGCGGCGATATCCCAGGGGTGCAGCTGGGTTTCCCAGAAACCGTCGTAGCGGCCGGCGGCGACATAGGCGAGGTCAAGCGAAGCCGCGCCCCAGCGCCTGATTCCGGCGACCCGCGGCATAATCGCCGAGAGTTCTTCGGAAAAGGTATCGTGATCTTTTTTGGACGCCCAGGGGATGCCGGTGGCCAGCAAAGCGGTCTCAAGCCTGGTCCTGGACGAAACCCGGATACGGCGTTCGTTGACAAAAGCGCCGACGCCATTGGCGGCCCAGAACAATTCGTCGCGGATCGGGTCATAGACAATGCCGTGGGTCAACTCGCCGTGATCTTCCAGGGCGATGGAAATAGCGAAATGGGGCAGGCCGTGGAGAAAATTCAGGGTGCCGTCGAGGGGGTCGATGATCCAGCGTTTTACTGCCTTGGGATCTCCGCGCCGGCCTTTTTCCTCCATCAAAAAACCAATTTCCGGACGGGCATAGGACAGTTCTTCAAAAAGCGAGGTTTCAACCTTGAGGTCGGCGGTCGAGACAAAATCCGACGGGCCTTTTTGCGAGACCTGGAGTTCTTCGACCTCGCCGAAATCGCGCACCAGCCCGCGGGCGGCACGAAAAGCCGCCTTGGCCATAATGTTTATGATCGGGGTGCGCCGTGACATTTTTTAATCGGCTCTTTTAACGTAGGAGCCATCGGCGGTGTTGACGATAATCCTGTCCCCGACCTTTACAAACGATGGCACCATGGTGCGGGTGCCGTTTTCCAGAAGCGCCGGTTTGTTGGAAGAAGCCGCGGTCTGGCCCTTGACCACCCCTTCGGTTTCAACCACCTCAAGCGTGACGTTATCAGCCAGCGACAGCCCAATTGGTGTGCCTTCGTGCATTTCGATCCTGACCTTCATGTCATCCTGCAAAAACGCCGCGGCTTTGCCGACATATTCGGTTGAAAGCTCGATCTGTTCAAAGGTCTCGAGGTCCATGAAGGTAAAGGTTGCGCCATCGCTAAAAAGAAACTGGTGTTCGCGCTGCTCAAGGACGGCGCGCTCGACCCGCTCGGAGGCGCGGAAACGTTCGTTCATTTTGGTGCCATCCTTCAAGGACTTCAGTTCAACCTGGAGGTAGGCGCCACCCTTGCCGGGCTGGGTATGCTGAATCTTGACCGCGCGCCACAGGCCGCCTTTGTGACTAATGACATATCCCGGGCGGATGGCGTTGCCGTTGATTTTCATAACCTAAATCCTAAAAAATCTAAAAGTGCGAGAGGCTTCTAGCACCTCTAAGGCCCGCCTTCAATCGCAAAGGTGGTTTATCCCGGGGAATGCCGGGCCATCAATTTATTGAATGCCTTGACCGCTTCACCGGGACCACCGGGGTGATCCCAAACCCCCGATGAGACCGCAAGGAAGTGCGCACCTGCCGTTATTAAAGCCAGGCAGTTTTCAGGGATGATGCCGCCGATGGCGACTGCCGGGATTTCGGAAATATCCGACCACCAGCTCAAAAGCTCGGGCTCGGCGGTGAATTTTGTTGCTTTGGTTTTGGTCGGAAAAAAGGCGCCGAAGGCGACGTAATCAGCGCCCGCGTCACCGGCGAGGAACGCCAAATGACGGCTATTGTGGCAGGTAACCCCGATCATGGCATCAAGCCCCAACTTGGCGCGGGCTTCCGGGACGCTGCCATCGCTTTGGCCAAGGTGGACGCCATCGGCCCCAACATCACGGGCCAGGTCGGTACGATCATTCAGAATCAACAGCACATGAAATTTGTTACAAATCGGCAAAAGCGCCTCGGCGGCGTTATAAATTTCTTCATCATCCGCCGGCTTGAGGCGCAGTTGGAAGGCAGCGACATCCCCGGCGCCAAGCGCGGCTTCAAGCCGGGGCGCAAAGTCGTCCAGGATAATTTTTGGCGGGCTGATCAGGTACAGCCGGCAGGGTGGGTCAATGTTTGGCATAATCACACTGGTGTCAGGCGGCCTCTTGTTCCAGCTCGGGTCGCCATTGCCCCAAGGCGGCCAGGCCGTTCATGCGGGCACGGTGGGCAAAGGCGCGCTGGGCGGCCTCAATATTGGCATTGTTGCCGGCCCAGACCTTCAAGGGTGCGGCCTGCAGGGCGCGGCCATAGGAATAGCTCAAGGCCCACGGCAGTCCGGACGTCTGGTTCATGACACTCAAGTGGGCGGTGGCATCTAAATCTGATTGGCCACCCGACAGGAAAACAATCCCGGGCACCGCGGCGGGCACTGTGCGCTTGAGGCACTGGAGGGTTTTTTCCGCGACTTCTTCGATCTCGGCCTGGGTGGCGCAATTGCTTCCGGAAATCACCATATTGGGCTTAAGGATGGTGCCCTCGAGCGCAACCTGATGTTCGGCAAGAGCTTTATAAAGCGCGTTCAGGGTAACCTCGGTCACATCGAAGCAGCGGTCGATGGTATGGTCACCATCCATCAGGACTTCGGGCTCGACAATGGGCACCAGGCCATTTTCCTGGCAGCGCCGGGCATAGCGGGCCAGCGCATCGGCATTGGCGCTAATGCAATCTTTGGAGGGCAGGTCTTTGCCAATCGTGATCACCGCGCGCCATTTGGCGAAACGGGCGCCAAGGCCGTGGTATTCCTTGAGGCGGTCACTGAGGCCATCAAGGCCATCGGTGACCAGCTCGCCGGGGTGCCCGGTCATTGGGTGGGCGCCGGTGTCAACCTTGATACCGGCGATGGCGCCCTGGTTTTTGATGATATCAACCAGCGGCGTACCATCTGGGGCGGATTGGCGCAGGGTCTCGTCAAACAGGATTACGCCTGAGATAAAATCTTTCATCGCCGGGGTCGAAAATAGCATATGACGGTAATCGCGGCGCGAATCGATGGTCGAATCCGAGTTAATCGTATCAAAACGTTTCTTGATCGTGCCGGTGCTTTCATCGGCGGCCAGGATTCCCTTGCCCGGGGTCACCAGTGCCAATGCTATTTCGTTTAACCGGTCGCTCATTTTTTCCCTCCACCCGATCTCAAAAGGATTGCTGGTTATAGCATGAGTGCAGCTATGCCCGGCAGGGTTTTGCCCTCCAGCCATTCCAGAAAGGCCCCGCCAGCGGTCGAAACATAGGTAAAATTGCCCTTGGCATTGGCATGATAGAGCGCCGCCACGGTATCCCCGCCGCCGGCCACAGATATCATCTTGCCCTTTTTGGTGAAATTACCGACCGCTTCAGCGACCTGGTTGGTGCCGCGATCAAAAGGCTTGATTTCAAAAGCCCCCAACGGGCCGTTCCAAATCACGGTCTTGCAGCGCCTGAGAACCTTGATAAAGCCTTCAATGGCTTTCGGGCCGATATCGAGAATCATGTCATCGTCTTCGACGGCGTCAAGCGGCAGGCCGATGGCCTTGTCGGTGGCGTTGAAATGTTTGGCGACCGACACTTCGTCGGGCAAATGGATTTTACAATTTGCCGCAACCGCATTTTCCATAATCGTGGTAGCAACGCTTTCCAGGTCTGGCTCATTCAGCGAGGCACCGATTCTCTTGCCCTGTGCTGCCAAAAACGTATTGGCCATGCCGCCGCCGATAAGGATGTGGTCCATTTTTACAATCAGGTTTTGCAAAACCGAAATTTTGGTTGAAATCTTGGCCCCGCCAATCACCGCGGCCACCGGATGCCGGGGGTTTTCCAGCGCCGTTGTCAACGCCTCGATTTCCTTGACCAGGCCAAGTCCCGCAGCCGAGGGCAGGTGGTGGGCAATGCCCAGGGTCGAAGCATGGGCCCGGTGTGAGGAGGAAAAGGCATCGTTGATATAAACATCGCCGAGCGCAGCCAGTTGTTTGGCAAAGTCCGCGTCGTTCGCTTCCTCACCGGGATAGAAGCGCAAATTCTCAAGCAAACAAATGTCCTTGGAATTTTTGATCTTGGTCTTGGTCTCTTTTGCCAGGGCATCGCCGGCAAAGGTAACCTTGGCCCCCAGCCCCTGTTCCAGGGCCGGGACAATCTGCGATAACGACAGGCCGATTACCGGTTGGCCTTCGGGGCGGCCAAAATGCGACATCAGGATGATCGTGGCGCCTGCACTCTTAAGGTGCGAAACAGTTTCCCTGATGCCAAGGATGCGGCTGTGGTCAACCACCGTGCCGTCTTGCATGGGCACATTCAAATCAACCCGGAGCAAAACCTTTTTGCCCTTGAGGGTACCGAGATCCTTGATTGTCCGTAAATTCCCCATACCAGCTCCTGTTATTTGGCGTTTGCCAAGGCGATAGCGGTGTCGGCCATCCGGTTGGAAAAGCCCCATTCGTTGTCGTACCAGCTAAAAACTCGGACAAACCGGCGTTCGATCACCGTGGTCCCACTGGTATCAAATATTGAGGATGCTGGGCAATGATTAAGATCGATTGAGACCACCGGTTCATCGACAATATCCAGAATCCCTTTCATCGGCCCGGCGGCGGCTTTTTTCATCAGGTCATGGATTTCCTCGACCGAGGTGTCACGGCCGGCGTCAAATTTAAGGTCGATCAGTGAAACATTTGGGGTCGGGACCCGGACCGCCGAGCCATCCAGCTTGCCCTGTAATTCCGGCAGGACCAGGCCAACCGCCTTGGCCGCGCCGGTCGAGGTCGGGATCATCGACAACGTTGCCGCGCGCGCGCGCCGGGGGTCGGAATGCAATGTATCCAAAAGTCTTTGGTCGCCGGTATAAGCGTGGATGGTTGTCATGTAGCCGCGCTCGATACCGATGGCATCGTTCAAAACCTTGGCCACCGGCGCCAGGCAGTTGGTGGTGCACGAGGCGTTGGAGATTATTCTGTGGCTGGCCTCAATCTTGTCGTGGTTGACGCCGTAAACCACGGTCAAATCGACCTCTTTGGCGGGCGCGGAAATGAGAACTTTCCCAGCGCCGGCATCAAGGTGGGCCTGGGATTTGGGCCCCGAGGCGAAAAACCCGGTGCATTCCATGACAACATCTATATTTTTTTCTTGCCACGGCAGCTTGGCCGGGTCGCGCTCAGACGTGACCGAAATTTCATCCCCGTTGATAATCATGGAACTGCCCTTGGTTTCCACCGTGCCCGGGAAAGGGCCATGGACTGAATCGCGCTTGAAAAGATAGGCGTTCATC
>SMXR01000033.1 GCA_004356215.1 Alphaproteobacteria bacterium
CAGGGGTAACAACTTCAATGCCCCTTTCATGCTTTCCGGCGGGTCAGGTTTTTGCAGAAAAGCCAAAGCCTCGCCAATGGCACGCAGACCTTCCGGTTTGGTATTCAGGGCGCGGGCAATACGCTCTACACTACCGAAAAGATTTACCAGAACTGGCATCGTTGATTTTTTACCGGTTTCATCCACCACATTTTCAAACAGAATTGCCGGACCGCGGTCAGCGATAATCCGGGTTTGGATTTCAGTCATTTCTAATTCGGTTGAAACCGGTTCAGAGACACGCACCAAATCACCCGCCGCTTCAAGGGCGTCGATGAAATCTCGCAAAGATGTGAAAGCCTGGGCCATGGCTAAAATACAATTATTTTGCTGGCGACAATGCTTAGGAAAACAATAACGCCAACATACATATTGGACTGGAAGGTTTTTAGGCAATTGTCGCCATCATCGATATTCAGCGTGGAAATCTGGTTTTTAAAGTGAAAGAAAACCGCAATCACCCCTAAATAATAGACCCGGTTCAGGTCATTTTCTATACCCGCTAAAATAAAAAAACCTAAGGATAACCCGTAAAACAAAAATAACCACGCCTTGGTATTTTCACCAAATTTCAATGCTGTGGATTTGACGCCAACAAGAATATCATCATTTTTGTCCATATGGGCGTAGATCGTATCATAGCCGAGAGTCCAGAAAATGCCGGCGAGGTAAAGATAAAGCGCGTCCAGGCTCAGGCCGCCGGCAACAGCGGCCCAGCCCATCAGAACTCCCCAGTTAAATGTCAGCCCCAAAAACAGTTGCGGCCAATACGTCACGCGTTTCATGAAGGGATAAATGCCAACCAATATCAGCGAGAAAAAACCCAATAGAATGGTAAATAAATTAAGCTGCTGCAGAACCAATAGTCCAAGAAGGCTGAGAAGCCCTAAAAACATAATGCCTTCACGCAAAGACAATTGCCCACTGGCCAAGGGTCTTTTTGCCGTCCGTTCAACCTGCTTGTCAATATCACGATCGACAATATCATTAAAGGCGCACCCGGCGCTGCGCATGGCAAATGCCCCAATCGTAAAAAGAACCAGAAGTAGAAAATCAGGGTAGTCGCCAAAGGGCGTTGCCAGGGAAATTCCCCAGAAGCACGGCCAAAGCAACAGCCAGGCACCAATAGGCCGGTCCAGGCGGCCAAGTTTCAACAGCGGACGCAAGCCTTCGGGCGCCCACCGGTCTACCCAGTTACTGGTCGTGGCATCGGCGATAACCCGGCTATTCGCCATTCCTTTTGGAACCCCTCTTTTTAGTTCAGCCAGCTGTTTTTCTAAATCTGCTGTTTGAATATGACTTTAAACTTAAGTAACATGGATGTCATCCGGGGGTTTTACCTTTTTCTTGAATAATATGGACCACTTTATGAACCACCCAGTTGCCAAAATTCGTATTTTTGTTGCCAACCCTTTAGAGGTGGGGGGCACGGTCACCTTGACTGGGCTCAAAGCCCATTATGTTGCTACTGTCATGTGCCAGAAGATTGGCGCGCACCTTTTGCTTTTTAACGGTGTTGACGGGGAATGGCTTTGCCGCATTGAAACCGCGAACAAAAAAGAAGTGCTTTTGGCTGTAAGGAAAAATACCCGGACACAGGCGCCAGAACCAGATTTGTGGTTGGTCTTTGCGCCTATCAAAAAAGGCCGGATAGATTATTTGGCCGAAAAAGCCACCGAACTGGGGGTGTCCAGGTTGATCCCTGTCAAAACCGAAAGAACCGTTGTCTCGCGTGTCAAAACCAGTCGCCTTCTGGCCAATGCCCAAGTAGCGGCAGAACAATGCGAACGGCTAACCGTCCCAACAGTTTCTGAAATGGAAAGTCTGGAAAGCCTGCTGGCCAACTGGCCTGTGGGCCGCAATCTTCTTTTTTGCGACGAACAAAAGGAAGACCCGTCTATTCTGGAAGCGTTAAAAGCCCAAAATCCCGAAACTCCCTGGGGCATTTTAATTGGTCCTGAGGGCGGCTTTAGTGAACATGAACGCAACCTAATCCGCTCTTTTCGCTATTGCATTCCAACTTCAATAGGGCCACGTGTGTTAAGGGCTGATACCGCTGCCTTTGCCGCCATTAGCCTTTGGCAAGCGGCGATTGGTGATTGGGTTTAGGGGTGAATGTGGAAAAAAATCCTTATATAGAAAAAAAAGAACAAATGATTGAGACGCTGGCCTCGGGAGTCAAATCAAGGGAGGAATGGCGGATTGGTACCGAGCATGAAAAATTTTGTTTTGACCTGGAAACCAAAACCCCACTGCCCTACGCCGGCAAAAAAAGCATAGTCGCGGTCCTGAACGGGTTTCAAAAATTTGGCTGGAACGGGGTCTTTGAAAACGAAAACATCATCGCTTTGGAAAAAGATGGTGCTTCGGTCTCATTAGAGCCCGCCGGCCAGCTTGAGCTTTCCGGTGCCCCTGTGAAAACCATCCACGAAACCTGTGATGAGGTGACTTCACACCTTTATCAGGCCAAGGAAATTGGCGAAAATCTAGGTGTTGGATTTTTAGGCCTTGGGTTTCACCCAACCCTTCGCCGCGAAGATGCCCCGATCATGCCCAAGGGGCGGTATGGCATCATGCTCGACTATATGCCCAAAGTCGGCACCCTTGGCCTTGATATGATGCTGAGAACAACCACGGTTCAGGTCAACCTGGATTTTTCCAGTGAGTCTGACATGGTGAAAAAATTCCGGGTCGCGCTGGCATTGCAGCCGCTGGCGACAGCGCTTTTTGCCAACTCACCTTTTTCGGAAGGAAAGCCGAACGGGTATAAATCCTATCGCAGCCACATCTGGCAGCACACCGACCCCGACCGTTCAGGCATGTTGCCTTTTGTTTTCGAGGATGGTTTCGGATTTGAACGGTATGTCGATTATGCCTTGAGCGTTCCCATGTATTTTGTTTTTCGCGACGGTTACATCAACGCAGCCGGCCAATCATTTAATGATTTTCTAGATGGCAAACTTCCGGCCTATCCCGGACACCGGCCAAGACTTTCTGATTGGACCGATCACCTGACGACAATTTTCCCGGAAGTTCGCTTGAAAAATTATCTGGAAATGCGTGGCGCCGATGGCGGCGCATGGTCACGGTTGTGTGCTTTGCCTGCCCTATGGGCCGGACTATTGTACGACCAGACATCCCTGGATGCAGCCTGGGATCTGGTGAAAAACTGGTCTACCGTTGAGATGCAGGAAATGCGAAACCAAGTCCCGGAGCTGGCCTTTGAAACCCCTTGGGGGGATAGGACTTTTCTGGAATTAGCCAGGGAAGTCTTGGCGATTTCCGATCAGGGTTTGAAAAATAGAAACTGTCTTTCCCAAGGCGGTGAAACCGAGCAGGGCTTTTTGCAAATCCTCAAATCAGGGGTCGAAAAAGGCCAGAGCCCGGCGGATGAAATTTTAGAAGCTTATAATGGCCGATGGAATCAAAATATTACGAAAATCTTTGATGAGTTAAGTTATTAGTTTATCCACAATTCAATATTTTTTTACCTTAAGATATTTCCAATTATTTACGATTAGAGTAATAAAATAACAAAAATAGTAAACTATCAGCAATATTTATTTAAAAACCATTTGCTTGTTTGACCTGATCCGGACAAATTTAGTACATTTGGTAGGTTCAGCGAATCGTGGATTAGAGGCAGATGTTGTGCTCACGAAAGCTGGCGACACAATATCTATGAAAAATGTCTGCCTCGTTAATAGATACTGTAAACAACAACCTTACCTTAGGGGGGTAATATGGTAGACGATCTCATTAAAGGCGCTTTGCTAGGTGTCTTCGGATATTTCTGGTACTGGCTGGCAACCGCTGCACCTTACATTGGAAACGGTGAAATGAATGTTGGTTCTGGCTATATGTTCTTCACAATCGTGGCAGCAGCGCTGCTCGCTGGCAAATAGGGGAGATACAGAAATGTTTGATGGAATTTTAAATAACGCCAAAGGCTCACTTAACATGGTGGTCATGTTCTTTGTGGCTGGTCTTGTTGCCAGTCTTATCTTTAACTTCGTCGATACCGGCGGGTTCGATATTGAAGGTACGATAAGATTTGCTGTTAAAGCCGCTGTAGCGGGTTTTGCAACTGCCTTGGTTATGGGAGCCGCCAAAGGCTAATTCGGAATAAATTTCGAAAGCTTTCAAAATTCAATTGGGCGCAGAAGGGTTTTCTGTGCCCAATTTTTTATAGTATTTAAGGGTTAAATTGACTCATTAAGCGAATCTCTATACCCTCCAATTTTCCTGGGGGGGGAGCAATCATCGAAACTTGTTTAACACTCTCCCTTTAACAACAATCTTACCTAGGGGGGTAATATGGTAGACGATCTCATTAAAGGCGCTTTGCTAGGTGTCTTTGGATTTTTCTGGTACTGGCTGGCAACCGCCGCACCTTACGTTGGCAACGGCACTGAAACTGTCAGTGGTGCCTACATGTTCTTCACAATCGTGGCAGCAGCGCTGCTCGCTAGCAAATAGAGGAGATACTGGAAATGTTTGATAGCATTATAAATAACGCAAAAGGCTCACTTAACATGGTGGTCATGTTCTTTGTGGCTGGCCTTGTTGGAAGAACTCTTGGAACCTTTATTATAGGGGACGGAGATTTTAATATTGAGGTAATCCTGATGTTTGCTGTAAGCGCTGCCATAGCTGGTTTTGCTACTGCTTTGGTTATGGGAGCTGCCAAAGGTTAATTCGGAATAATCTTTAGATTTAAGCGCGGGGTCTCAAACCCCGCGTTTTTTTTATGAACCAGTGCCGCCAACGGTCAGGCCATCGACCAGAAGGGTCGGCTGGCCAACGCCAACAGGAATGGATTGCCCTTCCTTGCCGCAGGTGCCAACCCCGGGATCAAATTCCAGGTCATTGCCGACCATCGTGACTTTTTTCAAAACCTCGGCACCGGTGCCAATCAGGGTTGCCCCTTTAAGGGGCTCACCAACTTTTCCATCCCTGACCCGGTAGGCTTCGGTGCAGGAAAAAACAAATTTGCCATTGGTGATATCAACCTGGCCGCCGCCAAAACTAACCGCATAGATCCCGTCCTTGACACTTTTCAAAATTTCCTCGGGTTCATGTTTGCCCGCCAGCATAAAAGTATTGGTCATTCGCGGCATTGGCGCATGGGCATAAGATTCCCTCCGGCCGTTGCCGGTCGGCTTCATTCCCATCAGCCGGGCATTGACGCGATCCTGCAAATATCCCTTTAAAATCCCGTCCTCGATCAGCACCGTTTCTTCCGTGGGGGTTCCTTCATCATCAATTGTCAAAGACCCACGCCGCTTTTCCAGGGTGCCGTCATCAACAACGGTAATTCCTTTGGCCGCAATCTGCTGGCCCATCAAGCCGGCAAAAGCTGAGGTTTTTTTACGGTTAAAATCCCCCTCCAGGCCATGACCGATAGCCTCATGAAGTAAAATCCCGGGCCAGCCGTTGCCAAGCACAACCTGCATTTCCCCAGCAGGCGCGGGGATTGATTTCATATTTACATCCGCCTGACGAAAGGCTTCATCGGCCTCATGCTTCCAGGTGTTTTCGTTTAATATATTTTCGTAACCATAGCGCCCGCCGATGCCGGAAAACCCGGTTTCCATGCGGCCATCTTTTTCCAGCACAACACTGACGTTAAGACGCACCAGGGGGCGGACATCGCTGGCTGAAGCGCCGCCCGCGCGCATAATATGAACAAGCGACCAGCTGCCAATGATCGAAGCGCTAACCTGACGAACCCGATTGTCTTTGGCCCGGAGGTAACTATCGATTTCTTCCAAAAGTTTGACCTTGGCGGAAAATTCAAAATCTTCTAGGGGGTTTTCCGGGGCATAAAAGCGACGGTTGGTGTTTCTCGGGTTCACCGCCAGGGTGCCACTGTGCCCACTCTTGACCACCTCAATCGTCGAGGCCGCTTTTTTGATAGCATCTTCGGTTAATTCATTGGAATGGGCAAAGCCAGTCACTTCCCCTGCCACCCCGCGCAAACCGAAGCCCTGACTGGTATTAAAGGAGGCAGTTTTCAGGTGGCCGTTATCAAAACTCAAAACCTCTGACAGGCTATATTGAAAATACAATTCACCATCATCAAGGCCCCGCAGAGTATTATCCAGCACCCCCTGAACCCGGCTTTGATCCAGGCCGGCATGGGTGAAAAAGAATTCTTCTGGTTTGGGGCTGTTTGCCATTATTAATTTCCGGGTTCTTAAATGTCAGATAAGTACTCTTTAAGGCAAATGAAAGGAAAAAAACAGAACTGAAATTTAGAAGTAATAATCAATCTTAAAAGTGGCAAAATAAAATGCCGGGTGGGGCTTGTAGAGGGAAATAAATCTGATATAACCGCAGCCAAGGGGAGGCATCGTCCAAGCCGAAAATCTTAGCGTTAATACTGCCCAAAAAATCTTAAGGGCGCCCGAGCAAAAAGGGGTACCGTGTTTAAAAATTTTTGGAAAACTGCCACTGCAATACTTTTCAGTTTGGTTATGTTTAGCATCCCGGCCCTGGCCCAGGATGGCCGCATTGGAATGGCTGAGGACAAGCAAATAAATTTCCAGCCCCCGGCCACCGAAGTTATGGAACAGATAATCGATCTGCATGTCATCATAATGTGGATTATTACAGCGATTATCATTTTGATTACGGGGTTAATGTTTTGGATAGTATTTCGCTATAACAGACGCGCCAATCCTACTCCTTCCAAGAATACCCATCACACTGGCCTTGAGGTAATTTGGACTGTAATCCCTATCGTTATTTTGGTTTATCTTGGCTATCACAGTATCAAGCTTCTTTATAAACAGGACGTCATCCCGCCGGCAGACATGGTCATCAAGGTGACCGGGCATCAATGGTACTGGACCTACGAATACCCTGATCACAATGGCCTGACGTTTGATGCCTATATGGTGCCGGAAGAGTATTCCCGCGGGGTTGCCTCAGCGGATGTAACCAGCGAGTGGGATGCCATTATGGAAGAGCTGCGCATAACTCTTGGCCGGGAAGCGCCGATTAAAACCATGCGACTTCTGGATACCGACACCCGGATGGTGGTTCCGGTGAACACCACGGTCAAGGTTTTGGTCACGGCTGATGATGTTATCCACGCGTGGACCATTCCGGCGTTTGGTTCCAAAATTGACGCAGTAC
>SMXR01000001.1 GCA_004356215.1 Alphaproteobacteria bacterium
GCGCCAACGCAGGCAAAGACAATATCGGCGCCGGCAGCAGCGGCGGCAGGGGTTTTCGCCATTTTATGACCGCCGGAGTTCGCCGTGCCATATTCCGCCAGCCATTTTTCAGCCCGCAACCCGGTGCGGTTATAAACCGTGACCTCATGGCCCGCCGCCGCCAGATGTCCGGCCATCGGATAGCCCATGACCCCCAGCCCAATGAATGCAACCTTACTGGTCATTTGATATGCCCTCTTCTCATTTTGTTTCATCCTGAGTAAGCTTTGGAAAACTTGAAGTAAAGACCGAAATGATAAGGGTCTGAAATTAACTGCCGATGAGGGCTGTGCCACTCGGCAGTTGAATTCAGACCCTAACCGGGGGGCTTGAGGGGACCGTGTTTATTATAGAACCAGTGATTCTGATGTGGCTGACTTTTGGCCTCATTGGCATCGCCATTGGCTTTTATATAAGCGAAAAATTATCGCTTGAAATTACCTCGCTTGGGGTTATCGGCACGCTTTTGATCATGTTTTTTCTATTTCCGGTGTACGATGCAGCCGGAAATAACCTGCTGACCATAAAGGATCTTTTATCGGGGTTTGCCGACCCCGCCTTGATATCGGTTTTGTGCCTGCTGGTGATCGGCCAGGGCCTGGTCCAGTCGGGCGCGCTTGATGAATTCTCCCGGGTCTTGATTGCCCGCGGGGTAAAATCACCAAAGCTGATTATTTATGTCATCCTCGGGCTGGTCTTGATCCTGAGCGCGATCATGAACAACACCCCGGTGGTGGTCATGTTTATACCGATATTGAGCGCGCTGGCGCTGCGTCTGGGCAAGACCCTCAGCCATGTTATGATTCCGCTGTCCTACGTCGCCATCCTGGGCGGGTCGCTGACGCTGATCGGCTCGAGCACCAACCTTCTGGTGTCGGGGGCGCTGGAGAACGCCACCGGCGAAGGGCTGGGCTTTTTTGATTTCACCGTTCCCGGCGCCGTGCTCGCCGTGGTCGGGTTCCTGTATGTTGTCCTGGTGGCGCCGCGCCTGCTCAAAGACCGCGCCAGCATGGCCGGGACCTATATTCTGGAAAGCGGAAAACAGTTTCTGGTCCAGGCCGAGGTCACACCCGATAGCTTCCTGGCCGGCAAGCAATCCAAGGCGGGCATGTTTCCTGACCTAAAAGACCTGACCATTCGCATGGTCCAGCGCGGTGAAGATTCTTACCTGCCGCCCTATGAAGACATCACCCTGAAGCCGGGCGATATCCTGATCATCGCCGCCACCCGGCCGGTTTTGGCCGACCTCCTGAAAAAATCCCCCGATCTGTTGCGTGGCATTATTGAAGAAAACCCTGAGGAAGGCCCCACCACCCCGGACCCTGCCGAAGGCGGCCAAATGTTGGCCGAGGTCATGATTGCTCCGGCGTCCCGGATGTTTGGCCGCACCCTGAAACAGATTGGCTTTCACACCTTGACCGATTGCATCGTGCTTGGCATCCAGCGGCGCTCGCGCATGCTGCGGATAGATTTAAACAAAACCCGGCTTGAATCCGGTGATGTGCTTTTGGTCATGGGGAGGCCCGGGAATATCCTGGCTCTGCGTGCCAACAAGGATGTGGTGCTGCTGGAATGGTCGACCAAGGACCTGCCGCTGGCGCATCATTCCAAAATGGCGCTGACAATTTTTGGCTTGGTTGTTGCCCTGGCGGCAACCGGGCTTCTGCCGATTGTGGTTGCCGCGCTCCTCGGCGTGGCCTTTATGATTGGCAGCGGTTGCCTGAATATTCGCCAGGCCGGGCGCGCGGTAGACCGGCGGATCGTATTACTGATTGCGGCGGCCCTGTCGATGGGGGCGGCTTTATCCGCCACTGGCGGGGCGGAATTTTTAGCAACCCAATTGATTTTCCTGACCCAGGGGATGGGGCCGCTTATTACCCTGTCAGCCTTTTTCCTGCTGGTTGCCTTTATCACCAATGTTCTTTCCAACAACGCCACCGCGGTTTTGTTTACCCCGATCGCGATTTCGGTTGCCACCGGGATTGGGGTAGACCCCAAGGTGTTTGTGATTGCCGTGGTGCTGGCCGCCAATTGTTCATTTGCCTCGCCAATTGGATACCAAACCAACCTTCTGGTGATGGCTCCCGGCCATTACAAGTTCAGCGACTTTGCCCGGGTCGGCACCCTCCTGATTTTTTTGCTGTGGGCAACGTTTACAGTCTTTGCCGGTTGGTATTATAATCTGGTCTAGGAAAGGCACCTTTAAGCATGAATGACCATAGCGCCAAATTCCCGAAATTTTACATGACCGAAGCAGCGCCGTGCCCGTATCTGGAAGGCCAAATGGAACGCAAGGTCTTTACCGACCTGGTCGGGGAAGATGCCGCAAAAAGGCATGAAACCTTAAACCTCATGGGTTTCCGCCGCTCACAAAATATCATTTACCGGCCCGCCTGCGAAGGCTGTGCCAAGTGCATTTCGGTGCGCGTCCGGGCACAGGAATTCGAGCCCGGCAAGACCATGGCGCGCACCCTGAAAAAATTCAAAACTTTACGAATTGAAGACCAGGACCCGTTGGCCAGCGCCGAACAGTTTGAACTTTTGAAAACTTACCTGAGCACCCGCCATGCCGGGGGCGGCATGGTCAGCATGGATGAATTTGAATATTCGGAAATGGTCGAAAGCAGCCCGGTCACCACTCGCCTGGTGGAATACCATGAAGCTGGACCCGAAGGCACGGTCAACCTGAAAGGCAGTTTGGTAGGGGTTGGCCTGACCGATGTCATGAGCGACGGGCTGTCGCTGGTCTACAGCTTTTTTAATACCGAAAAAGGATATTCCGGCCTCGGTACCTTCATCATCCTCGACCATATCCTGAAGGCCAAGGCCGCAGGTCTTAAATATGTTTACCTGGGGTACTGGATCAAGGACAGCCGGACGATGGCCTACAAAGCCCGCTTCCAACCTCTGGATTATCTCGGCGAGGGCGGCTGGCAACCCCTGCCAAAACAAATCCCCTAAGGACACTCATGTCACAAAAACCCAAAAAAAAAGACCTTCTCACCAGCCGCCGGACTCTTTTAAAATCCGCAGGTCTTGGCGGGGCGGCCCTGCTTCTTGGGTGTGGCAATGGGGAGGAGGCCTCATCTGAGGGGGACCAAGGGGTGGCAAGAACCGCACGAACCCTTAAAATGGTAACCACCTGGCCGAAAAATTTTCCCGGTGTCGGAACCGGGGCGGAACGGCTGGCGGAACGGGTTGATGACCTTTCAGAGGGGTTGATAAAAATTAAAGTTTATGCCGCCGGCGAATTGGTGCCGGCGCTGAGCGTCTTTGATGCGGTTTCCGAAGGCAAGGCCGATATGTACCATGGGGCAGAATATTACTGGCAGGGAAAGTCCAAGGCTTTCAACTTTTTTGCCGCCGTCCCCTTCGGCATGACCGCGGCCGAGTTAAATGCCTGGATCTACTTTGACGGCGGCCAGGCGCTTTGGGATGAGCTCGCGGCCGGATTTAATGTGAAGCCCTTTATGGGCGGAAATACCGGCGTACAAATGGGCGGGTGGTTCAGAAGTGAAATCAACACCCTTGATGACCTGAAGGGCCTGCGTATCCGCATACCGGGCCTTGGCGGCGAAGTTTACCGCAGGCTCGGCGCCACCCCGGTCACCAAAGCCGGTGGGGAAATTTTCCTGGCGCTCAGCCAGGGAAATATTGACGCGGCGGAATGGATAGGGCCATGGAATGACCTGGCCTTCGGATTCCAGGAAATTGCAAAATACTATTACACCGGCATTCATGAACCCGGAACGTGCCTGAGTCTTGGGCTGAACCTTGATCTTTGGAACAGTTTTTCCGATTGGGAAAAGGCGATTTTCAGGAATGCGGCGAATGCTGAAAACAACGTAATGAAAGCCGAATATGACGCCAATAATGCCCGCGCCCTGACCGCGCTGATCAATGACCACGGCGTTAAGCTCAGAACATTTTCTGATGAAATTCTGCTTGCCATGAAACGGGTCGCGCTGGAGGTTTTGGAAGAAATTGCCGCCGAGGATGAACTCACCGGCCGGGTTTATGAAAGCTACAAGGCCAGCCTGGCCAGAACCAGCTATTGGAGCGAGATTTCTGAACACAGCTATGCCCGGGCGCGCGGACTGGGTGACGTTTAACTTCATGCAAAAACTCTTGCTCATCTCTGATTGGATTGATGCCCTGAACGAGCGTCTTGGCCGGGCCTTGAGCATTCTGGTTCTGGTGCTGATTTTGGTTCAGTTCGCGCTGGTGATCATGTCGGCAAATTTCCGCGTGGGCTCGATCAAACTCCAGGAATCGCTTTTGTACATTAACGCCCTGATGTTTTTGGGCGCCGCCGGCTACACGCTGTTGCACGACAGCCATGTCAGGGTCGATATTTTTTACAGCCACGCCAGTGACAAGGGCAAAGCCCGGATCAATTTTTTGGGGACAATATTACTACTACTGCCGTTCTTGGGCTTTCTGTGGGTAATCGCCCTGCCCTATGCGTTAAACAGTTGGGTGATACTGGAAGCCTCATTTGAAACCTCGGGCCTGCCGTTTGTTTATATCCTGAAGTCGTTCATCCTGGTATTTGCCCTTAGCCTGACCGCGCAGGGGTTTTCGCTTGCCGTGCGCTCCTGGGCGGTCATGAAAGCCGGGGATTAGGCTTATGGACCCCACTCTTTTGTTATTCCTGGGCATGTTGGTCTCGCTTGGTTTTCTGCTGGTGCGGGGCTACCCGGTGGCGTTTACCTTGGCCGGGGTTGCCCTCATTTTTGCTTTCCTTGGCCTCGCCCTGTCCGAAGGGTTTGGGATCACCATCGGCACCCTGGATTTCGGCATCATTTCACTTTTTACCGAGCGTATTTACGGCATCATGACCAACGAGATTTTGCTCGCCATCCCGCTTTTTATTGCCATGGGGGTGATGCTGGAAAAATCCCGGGTCGCTGAAGATTTGCTCGAGACCATGGCGGCCTTGTTTGGCCGCGTCCGCGGTGGCCTTGGCATTTCTGTCATCATTGTCGGGGCGTTGATGGCGGCGTCTACCGGCATCGTCGGGGCCACAGTGGTCACCATGGGGCTCTTAAGCCTGCCGACGATGTTAAAGCGGGGCTATTTGCCTTCACTTGCGGCGGGCTCAATCGCGGCTTCGGGTACGCTCGGGCAAATTATCCCGCCCTCGATTGTTCTGGTTATGCTTGGCGACGTCCTATCCTCGGCCTACCAATCGGCGCAACGCGATATGGGTATTTTCTCGCCCGACACCATCACCGTTGGCGACCTTTTCGCCGGCGCTTTCCTGCCCGGGATGGGCCTGGTTTTTCTTTTTATACTTTATCAGATCGGCATGGCGATTTTCCGCCCCGAAACCTGCCCGGCAATGCCGCGTACCGGGGAACAAAAGATCGCCGGAAAATTCCTGGCCCGGGTGATCACCGCGCTGATCATACCGGTAGCATTGATTGTTGCGGTTCTTGGCTCAATCCTGACCGGGGTGGCAACGCCAACCGAAGCGGCTTCATTGGGTGCTGTTGGAGCTTTCCTATTGGCCGGCCTGAAACTGGCGCCATCACGGTGGAAGGTTATTACCGCTGGGGCGCTGGCGCTGATGGTAATTCTGGCGGGCGGCGCTGGCCTGATTGACGGGTTTAGCGCGATGGTGACCTGGCCATTTTTGATCATTTTTGGCTGGGGGTTTTTGGTCAGCCTGGGCGCGGCCTGGAAAACCGGGGTTTTGGCCGAGGTCATGACCTCGACCCTGAAAATCTCGACGATGGTATTCACCATCCTGCTGGCGGCGGCTTTGTTTTCGTTGGTGTTTCGAGGTTTTGGCGGTGATAGCTATATCGAAGGGGTTTTAACCAACCTGCCCGGCGGCGTGGTCGGCGCCATGATCCTGGTTATGGTGGTGATGTTTATCCTCGGGTTTTTCCTCGATTTTATTGAAATTATTTTTGTTGTCGTTCCCATCGTCGCACCGCCTTTGATGGTCATGGGGGTTGACCCGCTGTGGCTGGGCATCATGATTGCTATCAACCTGCAAACTTCTTTCCTGACCCCGCCGTTTGGTTTTGCGCTTTTCTACCTGCGCGGCGTTGCCCCCAAAGCGGTTTTGACCACCGACATCTATAAAGGGGTGATTCCGTTCATCTTGATCCAGATAATGGCGTTGATCCTGCTGGCAATCTTTCCCGAAATTGCCACCTGGCTGCCGGGAGTGGTGTTTGGCTAATCAAAACTCTTGCGCTTGGGAAAGCCCTTTGGGACATTATTCCCAACCTGGGCACGCTTGCCGATCCAGAAATCAAGGTCATGTTCGGTCCGGGTGCGGCCATGCTTGCCGCCCATGGTCCAGGTCAGGCCGTCTATGAGATTAAAAGTTTTGACATCCGCCAGGCCGCCCTTTTTATAGCCCTGCAGTTTGACCCCTTGACCGCGGGTGAGTTCGCTGACCTCTGACGTCTTGAAAATCA
>SMXR01000003.1 GCA_004356215.1 Alphaproteobacteria bacterium
GCGGCTTGCCGGATCGTCTGGCGCCAACCCGTTTGCCTGCATTGCCGCCGGAATTGCCTGCCTTTGGGGCCCTGCCCACGGCGGCGCCAACGAGGCCTGCCTGAAAATGCTGGGGGAAATTGGCACCGTTGACCGGATCCCTGAATTTATTAACCGCGCCAAGGATAAGAACGACCCGTTCCGGCTGATGGGTTTCGGCCACCGGGTGTACAAGAATTTTGACCCCCGGGCCAAAGTCATGCGCAAGGCCGCCAATGAGGTTCTGGCAGAGCTGGGGGTTGATGATCACCTGTTTGAAGTGGCCCGGGCTTTGGAAAAAATTGCCCTTGAGGATGACTATTTTATTGAAAAGAAACTTTATCCCAATGTCGATTTTTATTCCGGCATTATCCTGAAAGCGATGGGCTTTCCGACCGGGATGTTCACGGTTTTATTTGCCCTGGCGAGGACCGTTGGCTGGATTTCGCAATGGAATGAGATGATTTCAGACCCGATACAGAAAATCGGCCGCCCGCGCCAGCTTTATACCGGCCCGGTGCAGCGTGATTATGTTGCCATGGGAAAGCGTAAATAAGGTTATTTATCGGCAATCATTGCCGAAAATTTGGCTTGGGAAACCACCTTTCCATTCACCTCAGCAACCCCTGAAAACCGGCTGACCGGGCCTCTTTGCTGCTCCAGAGTAACTTTTAGGTGCAAGATGTCCCCGGGCTTGACCGGGCGGCGGAACTTGGCGTCATTTATGGTCATGAAATACACCACCTTGTTTTTTGCATCACCGCCCAGTGTATGCATGGTAAAGGCGGCTGCGGTCTGCGCCAGCGCCTCGATAATCAAGACCCCGGGCATCACCGGGTGGCCCGGGAAATGTCCCTGAAAAAAATGCTCGTTAAAGGTTACATTTTTTATTCCCGTCGCGCTTTTGCCCGGGACAATGTCTTGAATTTTATCCACCAGCAAAATCGGGTAGCGGTGGGGTATAAGCCCCATTATGTCAGTAATATCCAATGTCAGGTCAGAATTTGCCATAACGTCCTCCAGGGAACACCATAGAAAAAGGGAATGGAAAGTCCATTTCCTTTTTCACCTATTTCAGGCCAAGCCCTTAATTTACGAATTCGGCAGGTTCAGCGGGAACGATGTAATTGTGCTGTTCAAGCGCTGGATGATTTCATCAGAAATATCAAAAGAGCCGCCACTAACCATATAGGTAAGGCCCCGGTCCAAGACAATATCGGCGCCCCTTTCTTTCATAAGTGTAAGTATAATCGGGCGAAGATTTCTGGTAATTTCCTGTTCAGCCTGTTTTTGGGCCCGAACCAGCAGCTGGCGTTTGCCCTGCAGTTCAACTTCAGCGTTGCGGGCCCTGTTCTGGAATTCGGTTACCCTTTCCTGAAAGATATCCGGGGAGAGGACCGATTCCTGGCCTTCAAGCGTCTGGCCCTCGGTATTCAACTGGTTTTCCAGCTCGGTTTTTCGTGCGGTAATAATGGCTTCATAAGCCTTCAACTGGTTTTGCACATCCTGGCCGACAAAGGATTCGTTTGTGACTTCTGTGAAATTTACAACAACTATTTTGCTGGCGGTCCCTTGGGCAATTGAGGCCATGGGCGCGCTCAGCAATAAAGGCAGTCCAAAAGCAAAGAGAAGTAAAATTTTATGTAAAAGTTTCATGAGAGTTTTCCTTTCTGTTAGAAACGCGTTCCGACGTTAAATGAAATTGATTCAGTTCTATCTGTGTCCTCTTGCATTAGCACACGGGCAATATCAAGGCGAACCGGGCCGAACGGGGAATCCCAAGTTATACCAATGCCAACTGACATTCGAAGCGACCCGGTGTCTTGAACAATCATAATACAGTCGTCAGAGACAACCGGATCGCAATCATTAAAATACACCGGAATTGGATCGCCATTAACATCAAACAGGGGCACATCCACATTAGTGAGCGTCCCGACATCAACATAAACGCTTACCTGGAAGCCCAGCTCTTCAGCAAACTCCCCAAGGGGGATTACCACCCCGGCGGTTGCTACAAAAAAAGTATTACCGCCAAGGAATTGGCCCGTTAATAAATCGATTGGCCCAACACCAGCAACATCAAACCCTCTAAAACGGGGATTTCCCAGGAAAAAGCGATCATTAATCCTGACATCCTGGCCAAGACCTATGATATAACCGCCATCAAAACCAAGATGCCCTATAAACCCTGCGATAATGGGCCGGTAAATGTCGGCTTCTATGCCTGCGCGCACGTATTTGATATTGCCCCCCAACCCGGCAAAATCCACATTGAGGATAACGCTCTGACCACGGGACGGAAAGCGGAAATCATCCAGGTTGGCGTAATTAAGGGCAAACCCTATCGATGAGGTTGTGTTGGTGCCAAGCGATGAGAGCAGGAACGGGCTGACAATCACGTTTGGCGGTATTTCTACCGTGTCAGAACGAATAGTATACCGCGGGGATAATAAAATATATTCTGTGATTGGAAACCGCACGTTAAGGCTTATGCCGGTGGTTAAGGTTGCAAACCCGGCCTCCCGGTTATTAAAATCTTGCCTGAAGATACTGAAGCCGGCCAGTATATTTCTGCCCAGGAAGTATGGTTGGCTAAAGGATAAACTGAGATTATTTCGTCGCTTCGAAATCAAAAAAGCCAATGTCAGACTTTGCCCCTTGCCAAGAAGGTTTCGTTCGGAAATGCTTGTGTCAAAAATAAAACCGTCAAAGCTTGAATACCCGAATCCCAAAGAAAATTCCCCGGTTGATCGTTCTTCAACCGTGACATCCAGAATAACCTTATCGATATCAGAACCCGGCAACTGTTCAATTTCGACGTTTTGGAAAAACCCGAGCTGGCGAAGCCTTTGTTCGGAACGGTCAACCCTGAGAGAGTTAAATGCATCGCCCTCGGAAAGCCTGAATTCCCGCCGGATAACTTTATCCAAGGTTCTCAGGTTGCCATGAATATCAATGCGTTCAATATAAGTTCTGGGCACTTCTCTGACATAAAAGTTGATGCCGATAGTCCGGGTTTGGCGGTCGCGATCAACTTCAGGCCTGACATCCAGGAAAGCAAAGCCAAGAATGCCGGCGGTGTTGGTGATGCTTTCAATCGTGTTTTCAATCCCCTTTGAGGTATAGGTCTTGCCTTCCCTTACGGTGACTAACCTTTGCAGAAATTCGGCTGGAAGCATCCTGATTTCGCTTTCAACATCAATCTTGCCAAATACATACTTTTCTCCCTCCTCAATCACGAAGGTAATAAAAAAGTCTCTTTGATCAGGGGTTAGCTCCGCCACCGCAGATACGATCCGGACATCGGCATAACCACTGTCCAAATAAAACTGGCGTACCTCTTCACGATCAAACTGCAGGCGGTCTGGGTCATAGGTGTCATTGGAGCCAAAAATTCTCCACCACCGGGCTTCGGTGGTCGCTAGAATGCCTCTCAGCTTGCGGTCGGTGAAAACCCGGTTGCCAATAAACTGGATGCGGCTGACGCGGCTTTTGGGGCCTTCGGAAATTTCAAAAATCAGGTCAACACGATTTTGGTCCCGTTGAATTACTTTAGGTTCCACAACTGCGGCAAAGCGGCCAGAACGGCGATAAAGTTCAAGCATGCGCTGGATATCGGACCGGACTTTTGCGCGGGTGTAAACCATACGCGGGCGCAGTTCTATTTCCTCGGCAAAATCATCTTCTTTGAGTTTCGAGTTTCCTTCAAAAACGATCCGGTTGATAATCGGGTTTTCGACAACCCTGATCACCAGGGTATTGCCGTTTCGCTCCATGATTACATCAGCAAAAAGCCCGGTTGCAAACAAGCTTTTCAGGCTGGCATCGATGGCCGCTGGGTCGAAACGGTCACCGGGGCGGACAGTCAGGTAAGTTGAAATTGTTTCGGCTTCAATTCGTTCAGTCCCGACTACGGCCAGGCGTTCAATAATGTCGTAATTAAATTCCTCCTGGGCCGGCGGTGCGGGTTCGTCTTGGGCCCGCAATACAGGGCTGGCCTGACCGAAAAAAAATAGCACCAAACCCAGGGTGGCAAACAATTTTTGTCCAGTGATCTTCGGCACCTTTATTCCTTAAAATTCTTAAATTGAGGGCTGCGGCGTGACACTTGCCGCATGAATTTTCGTTCGCACCTTTTAGCTTAATCCGGGTAGGTTTAAATCGTTCCAGGTAAGGACAAACAACAATCCCAGAACAAAAGCAAGTCCTAACATTGACGCCAATTCCTGGGCCCTCACACTAATCGGTTTGCCCTTAATTGCCTCGATGCTATAAAACAATAAATGACCCCCGTCCAGCAACGGTATAGGCAAAAGATTTATAAAACCAAGATTGATAGAAATCAGGGCCATTATGTAAATATAAGAGGGCACACCTTGCGAACCAGCCTGCCCGGTAATCTGGGCAATTTTCACCGGCCCACCCATTTCATCAAGGGAAACATCGCCGCGGAACATCCGGCCAAAAAATTCAAAAAACTGTAGCGTGACATCGTAGGTAAATGTGGTGCCCCTGACCACCGCCGAAAAAACGTTGTGCTGAATTTTACCTTCAATTCCAAGGCGCCCTTCAATCACCACTGCGCCGGTGGCATCCTTAATTTCGGTCGGGGCGGGCACCACGGTCAGGGAAAATTCCTCGCCATTCCGTAACACCTGAAAGTCCAATTCTTCGCCGGGGCTGGTAATCACCAGCTCCCTGAGTTCTTGAAACGTGGTAATTTCCTGGCCCTGATACGAAAAAATCCGGTCGCCGGATTGCAACCCGGCCTGATAAGCAGCCCCGTCTTCCGAAACATTACCAATAAGCGGCTCATCAACCAGTTGGCCATTAATTGTAAAAAGGCCGGCAAACAGCAAAATGGCAAAAAGAAAATTAATGACCGGGCCGGCGGCTACAATCAACATCCGCTGCCATATCGGTTTAAAGTGAAAACAACTGTCCCGGTCCTCAGGCGACATTTTGGCCAACGCTTTTTCAGGGTTGCTGATCGCGTTGGCATCGCCAAAAAATTTTACATACCCGCCAAGAGGCACCATGCTGATTTTCCAACGTGTCTTGCTCTTGTCGGTCCAGCCAAAAATTTCCTTGCCAAACCCGATTGAGAAAACCTCAACCCTGGTTTTGAACATCCGGGCAACAATATAATGGCCCCATTCGTGGACAAACACCAAAATGCTGAGCAACAGCAAAAATAGGGTAACCGTGAAAAGAATTCCGGGTTCGACAGCTTCCATTTAATTTCTCACTTCTAATGCAGTGTTTTTAAAATTTCTTGGGCCTTTTGGCGGCTTTCCCTATCAAGGTCAAAAACATCCTCAAGCGATGTGACCTCGCGGCTTTTAATGCTGCCCAGTGTTTCTTCAACAACCCGGCATATGTCTAGGAATTTCAAGCGCTTGTCAAGGAATCCATAGACCGCTATTTCATTTGCGGCATTCAATATTGTGGGTGCCGACCCACCCTCTTCCAAAGCGCCCCGGGCCAGCCTTAAAGCTGGAAAGCGCACCGGGTCTGGCGCCTCAAAATTTAACTGTCCAATTGTGGCGAGATCAAGGACCTCAACGGGGGTTTCCATGCGCTCCGGCCACGCCAAAGCATAGCCAATTGCGGTCCGCATATCGGGGCTGCCCATCTGGGCCAGGACCGAACCATCGATATATTCTACCATACTGTGGACCACCGATTGCCGGTGAACCAGAACCTCGATCTGGGAAGGTGTGATTGGAAACAAATGATAGGCCTCGATCATCTCAAGCCCTTTGTTCATCAAGGTGGCGGAATCAACCGATATTTTTGCCCCCATATCCCAATTGGGATGGGCAACCGCCTCGGCCGGGGTAATATCTGCCATTTCTTCGCGGCTTCGGGTGCGAAACGGCCCGCCCGATGCGGTCAGGATTATTTTTCGCACCCCCTTGGTTTTTTCAAAATCAAACACTTGAAAAATGGCGTTATGTTCAGAATCCACGGGCAAAAGCGTCGCCCCGGCCTTGGCCACTTCTTTCATGACAAATTCACCGGCGCAGACAAGACATTCCTTGTTGGCCAGGCCAACGGTGGCGCCTTGGCGGATAGCTTCCAGTGTGGGTTTCAGGCCCGCCGCTCCTACGATACCGGCCATCACCCAGTCGACCGGGGCCTGGGCGCATTCGATCAGGGCATCCGCGCCCGCCATGGCCTGGATGTTGGTGCCTTCAAGGCCTTCCTTGAGCTGGGAATATAGCCCGGCATCGGCAATCACCGCCATCTCTGGTTTAAATTCCCGGGCCTGCTTGATCAGGCTGTCGACATTTTTGTTGGCGGTCAGGGCGACCATGTCATAATCGGCTTTATTGCGCGCAATAAGGTCAAGCGTATTGACCCCGATTGATCCGGTTGATCCCAAAATTGTCACCGATTTCCTGCTCATTTTCAGTCCAGCAAATAATTAACGTTTCAGTTCATAAATTCCAGCGCCAGCGCCAAAGCCGGGGCAACAAATAACAAGCCGTCAATCCGATCCAGCAAACCACCATGACCCGGAATTAAATACCCGGAATCCTTGGCACTAAAACTACGTTTGATAAAACTTTCGACCAAATCCCCTGCCTGCCCCCAAAGTGCCAGCAAAGTCCCTGCCAGTGCAAGGTAAAAGGGTTCGCCCAATTCTAAATATCCGGCCGCCATCCCGGCGGCTGCGGCCGCCAGCAGGGCACCGCCAAACAGGCCTGCCCAGGTTTTGTTGGGGCTGATTTTGGGCAATAATTTTGGCCCGCCAATGGTTCGGCCAAAAACATAAGCGCCAATATCGGAGGCCCAAACCAGGGCGAGCATCCATAAAATCCAGGACACACCATCGTCAAGCCGGCCCAGGTAAGCCAGGCCAAACATGGGAATAGCCACATAGACAATGCCAAACCCGGCCCAGCACATGCGGTGCTTTTTCAGGATAACCCCGATGCCCACAGCGGTTGCGGCAGCAATGATGGCCATGATCATGCCATCGATAAACCCCTCCGCCGGAACCGCCGCAAGCAACCACCAGACAGTGGCGACCAGGCCAGCTATAAAAACCGCCTTGGTCTTGTTGTCTAGTTGGGTCAGCCGGGCGTATTCATACCCCATTAACAAGGTCACCACCACCAGCAGGCCTTTGTAATAGATACCGCCCTTCATCACCGCAAAAACAACGATGGGCAACAGAACCAAAACCGACGCTGTGCGAATCAATAGTTCCCGGGCAGGTGTTGTTTTTTTTGATTTTGCTGGCGGCATTTTTAACCTTAAACCTGGGCCCCATAACGACGGTCCCGGGCCTGGTATTCCTGAATTGCCGCCATCAGCGTTGCCGCGTTAAAATCAGGCCAGTATTCATCCAGAAAAACCAGCTCTGAATACGCCGATTGCCAAAGAAGAAAATTGCTCAGGCGTTTTTCCCCGCCGGTACGGATCACCAGGTCGGGGTCTGGCAGACTAAACGTCTCAAGCGCCCGGGCCAGTGTTTCCTGGGTAATTTCATCCCGCTTCAGGGTGCCGGCCTCGATTTTTTCCGCCAGGGTTTTGACCGCATCAAGAATTTCCTCATGGCTGCCATAATTGATCGCAAGCGTCAGGTGTAACTTGGTGTTGGTCGCAGTTTTTGCCTCTGCACGGTAAAGTAAATCAACAATGTCTCCCGGCATATTATCGCGGCGGCCGATGAACTTCACCCGGACCCCGGTGTCGGCCATTTTTTTCAGCTCGGAGCTGACATAAAGCCGAAGCAGCCCCATCAGGCTATCGACTTCTTCTTGCGAGCGTTTCCAGTTTTCCGAGGAAAAAGCATAAAGCGTCAAATATTCAATGCCAATATCAAGCGCGGCCTTAACCACGGCCCGGGCCGCCTCGATACCTTTTTTGTGGCCGGAAAGGCGCGGAACCTTGTGTTTAGCGGCCCAACGCCGGTTGCCATCCATTATAATGGCGATATGGCGCGGCAGCTTTTGCAGATTTTTTTTAAGCGCTTGGGGCATGGGCCAGGGACTTCCGTTAATGCTTAGATTTTCTTAATTTCCTGCTCTTTTGTGGCCAGAATATGATCAACGTCCTCGATGTATTTATCGGTCAGCTTTTGCACCTCATCAGCCCACATACGAACCTCGTCCTCGCTCATATGGTCTTGCTTTTCCGATTTCTTCAAATCTTCCATCCCGTGATGGCGAACATTGCGGATGGCAATTCGGGTTTGCTCAGCGTATTTTCCTGCAACTTTCGAAATTTCGACGCGGCGTTCCTCGTTCAATTCAGGGATCGGAATGCGGATCAGCTGGCCATCAATCATCGGGTTCAGGCCCAGCTCAGAGGCCCGGATCGCTTTTTCCACCGCGGCGGTGTTATTCACATCCCACACCTGCACATTTAGCAAACGGGGTTCTGGTACCGTGATCGAAGCCACCTGGTTGAGCGGCATGGCGGCGCCGTAGACATCAACCGTAATCGGATCGAGCATGGCGGCACTGGCCCGTCCGGTTCTAAGTCCGGCAAATTCATGACGCAAATTTTCCAGCGCGCCCTTCATCCGCCGTTCAACATCCTTAACATCCAATCCGTGTCCAGACATGGGCCCTACCCTTCTATAACCGTAAATTTACCGCTGCCTGCCAAAGCTTTGGCAAACGCGCCTTTTTCCAGGATTGAAAATACCACAATGGGAATTTTGTTGTCACGGCATAAAGCGATCGCCGAAGCGTCCATGATTTTCAGGTCCTGGCTCAAAACGTCCCGGTATTTAAGACTTTCATACCGTTTCGCATTTTTATCAATTTTCGGATCGGCCGAATAAACGCCGTCAACCTGGGTGCCCTTGACCAAAACATCACAGGACATTTCTGCCGCCCGCAAAGCGGCGGCGGTATCGGTGGTAAAAAACGGATTGCCGGTACCCGCAGCAAAAATTACGGTGCGGCCCTTTTCCATATGGCGCATGGCACGGCGGCGAATATATGGCTCACACACGCTCGACATTGGGATTGCCGACTGAACCCGGGTTTGAACTTCAATGCCCTCCAGGGCATTCTGGATCGCCAGCGCATTCATGACCGTCGCCAACATCCCCATATAATCGGCGGAGGTTCGGTCAAAGCCGTTTTTAGCCGCTGAAAGCCCGCGGAAAATATTTCCACCGCCAACAACCAGGCAAATTTCAAACCCGTTTTCTACCGCCAGTTTTATCTCTTGGGCAATCCGTTCAACCTGAATATGGTCAATCCCATAGGCGCCCTCGCCCATCAGGGCTTCCCCGGAAAGTTTTAGCAGGACGCGTTTGTATTTTGACTGTTCAGCCATTCGGCACCTTTTGATTTAAAATTAAGCTTTCGGTTCATAGCCTTAAACCCGTATCTTGCGCAAGGTGGGGGATAAAACTTTGCCAAAAAAAAGACCGCACCAATTCCGCTGCGGTCTCTTTTAAAATTCTAGCAGACAATCATTAAAGGCCTGCTGCTGCCTTGACTTCGGCGGCAAAATCGCTGGTCTTCTTTTCAATCCCTTCGCCCAACTGGAACCGGATAAACCCGCTTAAGACAATCGGGGTGCCGGCCTCTTTGGCGGCAGCCTCAATCACCTCGGAAATAATTGCTTTGCCATCAACAACCGAAATTTGTTTCAAAAGGACCACTTCCTCAAAAAACTTGCGCATCCGGCCCTCAATCATTTTCATGATGATTTCTTCCGGTTTGCCAGTTGAGCGGGCTTGTTCAATCAGGATTTTACGCTCGCGCTCTACTATTTTAGCGTCCAGGTCGTCTTCGCTTAGCGCCTTCGGGCTGGTGGCGGCAATGTGCATCGCCAAATGTTTGCCGAGCGTAGCCAGTGTCTCGTCAGAAGCTTCTGACTCGAGTGCTACCATAACCCCGATTTTACCCAGGCCGTCGGCAACCTTGTTGTGCAAATAACTGATAACCTGGCCCTTTTTGATGTTAAGCCCGGCGGTGCGGCGAACTGCCATGTTTTCCCCAATAGTGGAAATGTTATGGGTCAGCTGTTCCGCGACGGTCCGGTCAGATCCGGGATACCCGGATTCAAGAACGGCAGCCATGTCCCCGTCATTGGCCAAGCCAATTTCAGCCACGGTTTTTACAAATTCCTGGAATTGCTCATTGAGGGCGACAAAATCGGTTTCTGCATTGACCTCTACAATCACCCCGGAATTTCCGCCTGTGGCAATTCCGACCAGCCCTTCAGCGGCGACCCGGGACGATTTTTTGGCGGCGGCAGCCAGGCCATTTTGGCGCAGCCAATCAACCGCGGCTTCAATATCCCCACCGGTTTCGTCCAGAGCTTTTTTGCAATCCATCATACCCGCACCTGATTTCAGGCGCAGTTCTTTTACCAATGCAGCAGTCACTTCAGCCATGATATTTTCCTGTTTTTATCGTTCGTCTCTTGTTTGGTTTGTTTGGCTTTCTTAGCCGGTGCTTTTTTAGCGGCAGCTTTTTTGGCCGGGGCTTTCTTGGCCGCAGCTTCCTTTTTAGGGGCCGCTTTTTTTGCGGGAGCTTTTTTAGCCTCAGCCTTTTTCGCGGCGGTCTTTTTCGCGGGAGCTTTTTTAACCTCGGTCTTCTTAACCGCTGCTTTCTTGGCCGGGACCTTTGGCGCTTCAGCCTTTTTGGCCGGGGCCTTTGGCGCTTCAGCCTTTTTGGCCGGGGCTTCCTTCGGGGCTTCCTTTTTCACATCGGCTTTTTTGGCCTCTTTTGCGTCCTTCGCCTTGGCTGGCGCGGCTTTTTCATCCGCCTTCTTGGCGGCAACCTTGGCGGCAACCTTTTTGGATGGCACTTTTTTCACCACTTTGAAATCCGCTTTTGGCTTGGCCTTTTTGCCCTCTTGTGCTTTAGCCGCAGGTTTCTCTTCGGCCTTTGTGTCTGCTTTTGCAGCACCTTTGGCGTCAGCTGGCTTCGGGGCGGCTTCTTTTGCCTCAACTTTGGCGTCCACCTTTGCCTCTTCTGCGGGCTGTTCCTTCAGGGTGATTTCATCCTGGATGCCGTCCAGAACCGCACCACTGAACAGATCACAATAAAGGTTGATGGCCCGGGTGGCGTCATCATTCCCGGGGATCGGGAAAGCTATCCCATCGGGATTACTGTTGGTATCGAGTATCGCAACGACTGGAATATGAAGCTTTTGTGCTTCCAGGATGGCAATTTCTTCCTTGTTGGTGTCAATCACGACAACCACATCGGGAATCCCGCCCATTTCACGAATGCCGCCCAGGTTGCGTTCAAGCTTGTCACGGTGGCGCGTCAGTTGCAGGCGTTCCTTTTTGGTAAAGCCTGCGGTTTCATCAGCCAGTTTTTCATCCAGCTCTTTCAAAATTTTGATCGATTTTGAAATCGTTTGCCAGTTGGTCAGCATGCCGCCAAGCCAGCGGTGATCAACGTAATACTGGCCACAGCGTTTGGCCGCCGCGGCAACGGCCTTTGAGGCTTGGCGTTTGGTGCCGACAAACAGCACCCGGCCGCCACCGGCGGCAATTTCCCTGAGGAATTGCAAAGCGCGGGCCAGAAGCGGCACCGACTGGCTCAAATCAATAATGTGAACCTTGTGGCGGATCCCATAAATATAGGGGCCCATTTTAGGATTCCAGCGGTGGGTTTGGTGTCCAAAGTGAACGCCAGCTTCCAATAGCTGACGCATATCAAATTCAGCAAGCGACATATTTATTCTCCGGTTATAATTCCTCCGCAGGCGCTGTATTTTTGATCTTTCAAAAACACCGGAAGGCATAAAGCCAAAAGCCCGCGTGTGTGATGGGCCGCTGGATACACAGCTATGGCCAAAACTGCAAGTAAAAAATGTTGAAAATAATAATTTAAACCGGCTTTAGTGATAAATCAGCCGGACATCAGAAATACCCGAGAATGACTTGACCGCGCCCTGGAGCGCCGGGCTTATCTTGTGGGTTCCGCCAAGGCCGATCAATACCTCACGGCCCTGTTCCTGGCTGACGACCGAAAAACTGACCTTTCCGGTACCCCCCTGGTGTTTGCCAAGCAAATCCTTAAGGCCCGCCAATGCCGCCTCTTCCTGGACAAAAATCAATAGCTCGGCATTTTGCATCAGGTTATCAGGGTCAAAAACCTCAAAGCCGCGCATAATCATGCGCGGGGCATCTTCATTATCACCCTTGTCGATGGAAACGTCTAAAATAAGCGGCATCTGGTTGTCGCTGAGATCACGGACCTGATCAAGAACATCACCAAAAACCAGAACTTCGAAACCACCCATCACATCCGAGAGCGACAAAAACGCAAAGGTGCGGCCCGATTTTGCCGCCTTGCGAATTTGCAAATCCTCATAAATGCCCGCGATTTTAACGGTTTTACCCAGATGGACCGGGTTGGTTATGGCCTCCTGGCTGTTGATGACGCCCTTTCTGGTCAGCGCCTCGCTGTAGGCCTCGAGGGGGTGTGAGGTGAAATAAAAACCAAGGGCGTCGCGTTCGCGTTTCAATATATATGCCTGGTCCCAGGCCTCAGCGGCGGGGATGGCAATTCGTGGAACCGGGGCGCCGCCCTCGCCCATGAAAAGATTTTCCTGGGAACTAAGCCTGGCGTCATGACAGGCGTGGGAATGTTTCAACAGCATATCAAGCGCGCCCAGCATCTCGGCCCGGTTGCCATGCAGGCTGTCAAACGCCCCGGCGCAGATCAGGCTTTCCAACTGGCGTTTATTGGCCTGGTTGCTATCAAGGCGCTCCATCAGCGCATGGGGGCCATCAAACGGCCCGTTAGCTTTACGCTCGGCAACAATTCCGGCCATGGCCTTGGCGCCGACATTCTTGACTGCGGCCAGGGCATAGCGGATGCCTTTTTCCTCGCCCTCGCCTTCCACCCAGAAGGTGTCGCCCGATTTGTTGATATCGGGGGGAAAAAGCGGAATGCCCATATGGCGAACTTCCTTGACCAAAAGCGCCAGTTTGTCGGTGTTATCGCATTCAAGGCACATCGTCGCCGCCATAAATTCAACCGGATAGTGGGCCTTGAGATAGGCGGTCTGGTAGGCAATCAAGGCATAGGCCGCGGCGTGGCTTTTATTAAAACCATAACCAGCGAATTTCGCTACCAGGTCAAAAATCGACGAGGCTTTGCTGACCATCACGCCTTTTTCCCTAGCGCCTTCAACAAAGCGTTTGCGCTGGGCGTCCATTTCCGACTGGATTTTTTTACCCATGGCGCGGCGCAGCAGATCGGCTTCACCCAACGAATACCCGGCCAAAACCTTGGCGATTTCCATCACCTGTTCCTGGTAGATGATAACGCCGTGGGTCTCCTTCAAAACCGGTTCAAGCCACTCATGCAAATAATCCTCCTCCTCTTCACCGTGTTTGCGGCGGATATAGGAGGGAATGTTTTCCATCGGCCCGGGCCGGTAAAGGGCGACCATGGCAATAATATCTTCAAACTTGTCCGGCTTTAGCGATTTTAGCGAGCTGCGCATGCCCGAACCTTCCAACTGGAACACCCCGGCGGTATCGCCGCGGGTAATCAGCTGGTAGGTTTTTTGGTCATCCAGCGGCAAGGTTTCCAATTCAATTTTTATGCCAATACGGCGCAGGTATTTAAGGGTTTGGTGCAAAACTGTCAGCGTTTTCAAACCCAGGAAGTCAAACTTTACCAGCCCGGCCTTTTCCACCCATTTCATACTGAACCCGGTTACCGGCATTTCGGACCTGGGATCGCGGTAAAGCGGGATCATTTCAACCAGCGGCCGGTCGGCAATCACCACCCCGGCGGCATGGGTTGAGGCGTGGCGGAACAGGCCTTCCAGTTTTAGTGCCCGTTCGATCACCGCTGCGGTCAATTCATCCTGCTCGCGTTCCTGGGCAAGTCGCGGTTCAAGCTTGAGGGCCTGACTTAAGGTCGTTAGCGCCATCGGGTTGTTCGGGATCATTTTGCACAGCCGGTCGGTCACCGGATAGGGTTGCTGCAACACCCGGCCAACATCGCGCAAAACCCCTCTAGCATTCATGCTGCCGAAGGTAATGATCTGGGCGACATTTTCGGTGCCGTATTTTTCCTGGACGTAATGGATCACCTGGTCGCGCTTTTCCTGGCAAAAGTCGATATCAAAATCAGGCATCGACACCCGGTCGGGGTTAAGAAACCTCTCAAAAAGAAGCCCGAATCGCAGGGGGTCAAGCTCGGTAATACCAAGCGCCCAGGCGACCACCGAGCCCGCGCCCGAGCCCCGGCCGGGCCCAACCGGGACGTCATGATCCTTGGCCCACTGGATAAAGTCAGCAACGATCAAAAAATATCCCGGAAACCCCATTTTGGTAATGACGTCTAATTCAAACGCCAGCCGTTCCAGGTAGGGTTTGGCGGTTAAGACCTTTTCTTCCTTGCTCAACCCTTTAGAAAAAACCTGGGTTTCCAGCCGCCCTTCCAGGCCCTTTTCCGACTGGGATTTAAGGTAATCCTCCTCAGAGGCACCACCCTCGACGGTAAACTTTGGCAAAATAGGATCGAAGCCGCCCGGCGCATAGGCCGAACGCCGGGCAATGTGAACCGTATTTTCTATCGCCTCGGGCAAATCGGCAAACAAGGCGCACATCTCGGCGGCGCTCTTCAACCGGTGTTCCGGGGTCAGGCGGCGGCGTTCCAGCTCGGCGACATAGGTACCCGCAGCGATGCACAGCAAGGCGTCATGGGCTTCATACATATCGGCGTCAATGAAGTAGGCATCATTGGTGGCAACAAGTGGAATGTTGGAATTATAGGCGAGATCAAGAAAGCCATCCTCGGTGGCCTTTTCTGCTGGGGTGCCGTGGCGTTGAAGCTCAATATAAAGCCGTTCTGGAAACAAATCCTGGAAAGTTTTAAGAAGCGTGCCGGCGTCGTCCATCCGGCCATCCTGGACAAGCGCGCCAAGCGGCCCTTCGGCACCGCCGGTCATCATAATCAAGCCATCGGTCATGCCCTTTAGGTCATCCAGGGTTCTATGCGGGCCGCCGCCCTCGCCGCCTTCAAGGTGCGCCTGGCTGACAATTTTCAAAAGGTTTTTATACCCCCCCCGATCCTTGGCCAGCAAATGCACCCGATGGGTCTTGACCCCGCTTGATTTCCGGGTTTCCTTGAAATAGGGGGTGCTGAGCGACAGGGCCACGCCCAAAATCGGCTGGACCCCTGCGGCTTTCATGGTCTCGGCGAATTCCAGGGCGCCAAAAAGGTTATTGGTGTCGGTAACCGCGATCGCCGGCATGCCCGAGGTTTTTGCCCACGCCGCCAAATCCTTGATATGGATCGCGCCTTCAGCCAGCGAATAGGCGCTGTGTACGCTTAAATGAATGAAGTTTTGCGCCGCCATAATTGCCGCAACCAGCCCTGCCTGAGAGTTTTTTATCCCCATCAGTTAACACCGAACCGCCAGCAAATGTAAGCTAAATTTTCTTGGACGAAAGCACTCCGTTGTGAAGAAAAACGCACCTGTCCATGCGTTTGGCCAGGGCGGTATTGTGGGTCGCGATCAACGCCGCCATCTGATTTTTCCTGATCGTTTCGATGAACACATCCATCACTTTATCAGCAGTGGCTTCATCAAGATTTCCGGTCGGTTCATCGGCCAACACCACCAGCGGTGTATTGGCCATGGCCCGGGCGATGGCGACCCGTTGTTGTTCGCCGCCGGAAAGTTGTGATGGCAGGTGGTCTGCCCGGTCATCCAAATAAACCGATTTTAGTAAAGCAAATGCCGCCTTGGCTGCGGCTTTTTTACCCTTGCCCATTATCCGGAGTGGCAACATGACATTTTCCTGCGCGGTAAAATCCTGCAGCAGATGATGAAACTGGTAAATAAAGCCAAGACAATTACGCCGGGTCAAAGTGCGGTCACTCCCCGCCATGGCGCTGCAGGCCTTGCCATTGATTATAACTTCACCGGCGTTGGCAGTTTCCAGAAGCCCCGCGATGTGCAGCACGGTTGATTTGCCGCAGCCCGAGGGGCCCAAGAGGCCTACAATTTCACCGGGTTTCAGGGTCAGGTTAACCCCCTGCAATATCTTCAGCTCACGGCCACCTTGATGAAACGTGCGCTCAATCCCATGAAGTTCCAATACCGGGCTGGTCATCCTTCGTTCCTCAAAACTTCGACCGGGTCGAGATTGGCCGCCCGCCACGACGGCGGCAGGGTAGCCAGGAACGACAGCAGAAATGAAATGCCCACAATCAGCACAACTTCGGATACTTTAATTTCCGCCGGCAATTCGGTCAGGAAACGAACCTCCGGAGACCACAAATTTACATCTGAAAAACTTTGGATGAAGGCTTGAATGGGATGAATATAGGCCACGATCAGCAGCCCGAAAATCAATCCCAATATCGTGCCGACCAGTCCGATCGTGGAACCGCTTATCATAAAGATTTTCATCAATGATCTCCGGCTGGCGCCCATGGTGCGCATGATCGCGACATCGCGCGCCTTGTCCTTGACCAGGATAATCAGGCTGGAGATGATATTAAAGGCGGCGACAAAAATGATCAGCGTCAGGATAATGAACATGACATTGCGTTCAACCACCAGCGCGGTAAACAGGCTCTGGTTCATCTGCCGCCAATCATTGACAAATCCCCTGCCTTCGGAAATGGCGGCAAGCGCGGCCGAGGTTTCATCGAGGTCATCGGGATCTTCGACAAATACCTCAATGCCGCTGACGGCATCGTACATCTTTAAATAAACCTGGGCCCCTTCAAGCGGCATAAAAACAAAGGCGTTGTCATAATCATAGACCCCGACTTCAAACAGCGCGATCACCTCATAAGCGGCCACCCGGGGCGCGGTGCCAAACGGGGTTGCGGTGCCTTTGGGCGATATCAGGGTCAGCGGGTCACCGACCACAACCCCAAGCGTCTGGGCCAACTGGACGCCGATAGCGACAACCCCGGTCTCGGCGAAACGCTCCAGCGAACCGGCTACGATATTGGGGGCAACATAGGTGTGGGTTGCCAGCATTTCCGGGGTAACCCCGCGGAGGACGGCGCCCGAAGCCCGGCCTTGATAGGTCGCCATCACCTGGCCCTCGACCATCGGGTTGGCGCGGATAACCCCGGGCACCGCCCGGACCTCTTCGGTCAGGGCATCATAATCAAGAAGTTCGCCGTTATAGCCAACAATCACGGCATGGCCGTTAAGTCCCAGCACCCGGTCCAGAAGTTCATGGCGAAACCCGTTCATCACCGCCATGACAACAATCAGAACCATGACGCCGAGGCAAATACCAATGAGGGAAAACCCGGCAATAACGGAAATAAAGCGATCGTTGCGCCGCGCCTTCAGGTAGCGAAAAGCCACCGCCCATTCAAAAGATGAAAACATAACGTTCGGGTCCTTAAGGTTTGGCGAAGTGTTTGACCACCCCGGAAAGTTTAATCTCGGTGCGCTCACCGGTGGCGCGGTTTTTTACTTCGGCGATACCCGTTTCAAGACCCCTGGGGCCGATGGTGACGGCAAACGGCAAGCCAATCAAATCCATGTTTGAAAACTTGGCCCCGGGACGCTCGTCCCGGTCATCATAAAGCACCTCAACCCCGGCCTTCAGAAATTCAGCGTAAAGCGCATCCGCCGCCTTGGTAGAGGCCTCATTGTCGCTTCTGACATTGATCAGACCAACCTGGAACGGCGCCACCGCTTCGGGCCAGATAATCCCGGCGTCATCGTGGCTTGCCTCTATAATCGCCCCGACCAGCCGTGAGACGCCGATCCCGTAAGATCCCATTTGCAAGGGGGTGGTTTCCCCGTCCTGGCCCTGGACAGTGGCACCCATGGCTTCGGAATATTTGGTGCCAAAGAAAAATATATGCCCAACCTCTATCCCCCGGCCGGTTTTCAGGTCGCTGGATTTTACCGGGCACGCCGCCGCATCATGTTTGTTATCGGTGGCGGCATAAAGACTGGTCCAGCGATCGACCAGCGGCTGCAGGTCTTTATCATAGACCGCCGCTTCGCCCATGGCATCAAAATCCTCGAAGCCCTTGTGGTAGAAAACTTCTGATTCCCCGGTTGGCGCCAGAACAATAAATTCATGGCTAAGGTCGCCGCCAATCGGCCCGGCATCGGCGGCCATCGGTATGGTTTTCAGGCCGAGACGGGCAAACGTGCGCAAATAAGCCAGGAACATCTTGTTATAGGAATGGCGGCCCGCGGCTTCATCCAGATCGAACGAATAATTGTCCTTCATCAAAAACTCACGGCCGCGCATGACGCCAAAACGAGGGCGAATTTCATCGCGGAATTTCCACTGGATCTGGAACAGGTTCTTGGGCAGGTCCTTGTAGCTTTTAATGGCGTGGCGAACGATGTCGGTGATCTGTTCTTCGTTGGTCGGGCCGTACAGCATATCGCGCTTATGACGGTCCTGGATGCGCAGCATTTCCTTGCCGTAATCTTCATAACGGCCGCTTTCGCGCCATAGGTCGGCCGACTGGATTGTCGGCATCAAAATTTCCTGGGCGCCAGAGGCAATTTGCTCATCGCGGACAATCGCCTCAATTTTTTGCAAAACCTTCAGGCCGAGGGGCAGCCACGAATAAATCCCGGCACTGGCCTGGCGTACCATGCCGGCCCGCAGTATCAACCGGTGCGAGGCAATTTTGGCTTCACTGGGAGTCTCTTTCAGAGTCGGAAGAAAATATTTGGATAGCCGCACAAGCCCGTCCTTTTGTGTTTTTTTAAAAATTCAGTTCAAACTTCTTTTAACCAAGCGAACCCGGCCCGGCAACGGCATTTTGCCCTTAAGGTTTTATTTTCGCTGGATTTTTAGGGAAATTCTCTTCAATCAACCCTTGTGGCAACGATGCAACAGCCAATGCCAAACCGGCATTTTGTTATAAAAATTCCCGGGAAGGCTCTTGAAATAGCAGTTTCCCGTGTTAGCATCACTCCAGCATCGGCTTCTTTTAAACGCGCCTAGCGCGTCTTGGCCTGTCGCTTTTTTAGCTGACTTGGCAGAGAGAGGTGCGGTGTCTCCCTGGTCGGGGGGTCCGCAAGGCAACTTGTGGAAAAGACCAGGGGTCTTTCTAAAGCGCGCAAGCGCAAAACAGGGTGCTTCGGCGCCCTGTTTTTTTGGAATTTCAAGCTGTATCAATAAGGTAATAAATGACGCCCCAAACCAGGGCGGCGACAAAGGTTGTTGCCGCGGCTTTCATCCGCAGCATTGGTTTTTTTGGGGCGCTTTTGATGGTGCCGGGAACAATATCCTCACCCGCCTCTTCTTGGGTGACGACGCCGATTGGCAGCACCATAAACCAGATCAGCCACCAAACGACGATATAAACCATAATTCCGGTCGCGATCCCCATCTAAGCCTCCTCAATCTCAATTAAAGTGCCGCCCATATCCTTGGGGTGCAGGAATAACACTGGTTTGCCATGGGCGCCGATGGTGGGCTCGCCCGACCCGAGAATACGCACACCTGCGCTTTCCAGCTTGGCCTTGGCGGCCATGATATCGGGCACTTCGTAGCACAGGTGGTGAACCCCGCCAGCCGGGTTTCTTTGCAAAAATTTGGCGATCGGTGAGTCCAGGCCAAGCGGGGCTAAAAGCTCGATTTTGCTATTGGGCAGATTGACAAATATAACTGTCACCCCGTGGTCAGGCAAATCCTCGGGGGCGGAAACATCGGCGCCAAGAACATCCCGATAGCGCGCTGCCGCGGCCGCAAGGTCGGGGGTTGCAATCGCCACGTGGTTTAATTTTCCGATCATGGACCGTCCTTCAGAAGCCCGGTAATCCTGACAGAAATCAAGGGGCGTTTCCCTGTTTCATGCCTGAAAAGCTTTAAGACCGCAAGCCTCAGGTCCTCTTCCCGCACTTCTGCGCTGGCCGGGATGGCCGGTTTCCAGCCGGAGATTTTATCCATGATCAGGGTATAAAGATCAAGTTTCAGTTCTTTGTCATTGTCGTGACAGAGAAGGCCAAAGGGCTGGATCACCGGCGGTCCTATTAAGTCGCCCCCCGGGGTATAGCAAAGCGAAATCATCAAAGCGCCATTTTCCATCATCCGGCGGCGCTCCGACAGGGTGTTGCTTGAAAGCGCCAGCAACCGGGTGCCGTCAAGCACCGAATACCCGGTCGGAACCTTATCCACCACTTCGGGATCGCCCGGCGCCAGCTTGATCATGGTGCCGTTTTCCGGGCGGAATACGAAGGGAACCTGCAGGGTTTTCGCCAACTTTGCGTGGGCCTCTATGTGCCGCGCTTCGCCATGGACAGGAATGGCTATCTTGGGCCTGATCCAGTCAAACATTTTAATCAACTCGGGCTCGCCGGGATGGCCGGATACATGGATATTATCATCCTTTTCGGTGACCACATGAATGTCGCGGAGAACAAGTTTATTGACAAGGCGGGCAATCCCGCGCTCGTTGCCAGGGATCATCTTGGAAGAGAAGATCACGGTATCACCGGCACTCAGCCCGATATTCTTGTTGATGTCTTCGGCCAGGCCATTAAGGGCCGCGCGAAACTCGCCCTGGCACCCGGTGCATAGAATCAACACCTTGTTCCTGGGCAGATGCCCGGCATCGGCCTCGCTCAAGATTGGCGGAAAATTTTTCAAATAGCCGCACTTCTTTGCCGCGCCAATCACGCGCTTCATTGACCGGCCCATAATCACCAGATGGCGCCCGGCCCGGGCGGCAATTTCGCCAATGCTCTCGACCCGCTCGACATTGGAGGCAAAGGTGGTCACCACCACCCGGCCTTGTTGTTTTTCGACCAGGTCGAGCAACGGACCTTTTACGGATTTTTCAGTGCCCGAGGCGTGCTTGTTAAAAACATTGGTCGAATCGCCGATCATCGCCAGAACACCTTTTTTACCAATGCTTTTCAACGTCTCTTCGGTGGCCGGGTCGGCAATCGATGTGTCGGGGTCAAGCTTCCAGTCGCCGGTGTGAAAAATCACCCCCTTGGGTGTGGTGATCAAAAGGCCGTTGCCTTCTGCAATCGAATGCGCCAGGGGCACGTAGCGGACGGAAAAAGGGCCAAGTTCAATTGGTCCGCCGTCTTTGACAATTCTTAAGTCAACTTCGCCCAATAGCCCGGCCTCTTCCAGCTTGCCCATCACCAGCTCAGCGGTAAACGGGGTGGCAAAAACCGGCGGGTTGCCCAACCGCGGCCAGAGATGGGCGAGCGCGCCGATATGGTCTTCATGGCCGTGGGTCAGGATGATACCAAGCAGGTTCTTTTTGCGCGCTTCGATAAACGAAATGTCCGGAAAAATTAGGTCAATGCCGGGCAGGCCGTCGCCGGCAAAAGACACCCCCAGGTCAACCATCAGCCACTTGCCAAGGTAGCCGTAAAGGTTGAGGTTCATGCCAATTTCGCTGGAGCCGCCCAACGGCACAAACACCAGATCACTTTCGGGGTTTGCGGTCATTCAGCCCGCCCCGAATTGCGCTCATAAACCAGGCGCAGACCCTGCAGGGTTAATTCCGGGTGATGATGGTCAATGGCATCGGTCTTGCCGACAAAGTAGCCGGCCAGGCCGCCGGTAGCCACGGTTTTTACCTTCCCGCCAACCTCGGCCCTAAGACGCTTAACCAGCCCTTCTATTTGGCTCAAAGTTCCAAAAAAGGCGCCGGACTGCATGGCATCCACGGTATTTTTGCCCGCCACCCAATCGGGTTCATAAACGCTGATATCGGGCAATTGTGCGGTTTGCTGGTGCAGCGCCTTGAGCCCCAAGTTGGCCCCGGCACAAATAACGCCACCCCGGAAGCTACCATCGGTGCCAACCACATCAAAGGTGGTGGCGGTGCCAATATCGATGACAATCAGCGGCGGTCCGAAAAAATGCGCCGCGGCAACAGCATTGATCAGCCGGTCGGCGCCGACCTCTTCGGGTTTATCGGTTTTGATCTCAATTCCCAGGGCGACCCCACCCTTGCCCGCCACCATGAGCGGCCGCCCGAACACCGCTGCAAAAATCTGCTTTAATTCTTCAGAAACATCGGGCACCACACTGGCAAGGATACCGCCTTCCAGGCCCTCTGGGGTTTCACCTGATTTCTTGAAGCCTTCGCTGATTACCGCCGTATCCAGCGCCTCGCTGGTGACATGGCGCCAGGAATGAATAACCTCTTCGCCCTTCATCAGGGCGAAGGTAATATTGGTGTTGCCGGCGTCTATCGCTAGAATCATCTGGTTTTCCTAATCGCTGTCCTTAAGGATGGTACCGCTGACGATTTCACGCAAGCCCCCGCCCTCATCTTCCAATAACAGGGCGCCGTTCTTGCCCAGCCCGATGAAAGTGCCCGAGCGGGTTTCCGTGCCGCTGGCAATTGCAATCCTTTTCCCAATGCCCTCGGCCATGTTCAACCATTCCACCCGGACCGGCCCAAAACCATCAACACCCCACCGGGTGACCGCTTCGGCCAACTTAGCCGCCAAAACCTCAAAAACCGCAGTAACGCCGACGGCTTTGGTATGATCTGCAAGGCAGGTGGCCGGGTAATCCGCAAGCTCTGGGTAAACCGCGATATTGAGTCCGATGCCGATAATAACATAAGGTTTTTGGGGTTGGCCCGGGCTTTCCGATTCGAGCAAAATACCGGCAATCTTGGCGCCATCCACCAAAACGTCATTGGGCCACTTGCAGGTAATTTTGGCGTGATCCGTGAAATGCCCGACGGTTTTTGCCACCGCCAGCGCGGCCACAAACGACAGCTCAGGAATATGCGAAAGATCACAGGCGGGATAAAGCAGCAGGCTGGCATGGAGGTTGCCGGCATGTGAGACCCAGGTGCGGCCGTGGCGGCCGCGGCCCGCGCTTTGCCTTGCCGCCACCAGCCAAAGCCCGGCGCTGGCGCCTGCGGCGGCCTGGCGTTTGGCCTCTTCATTGGTGCTGTCGATATCGCTAAAATGCAGCGCCCGGTAACCATCGGGCAGGGAAAGACCGACCTCTGGGGTATCGCTCATGAGGGGAAAAATGACCCTGCGGCATACACCGCCGCGCTAACCAACAGGCCGATAAAAACCAGGGACAGGGGTGAATTCAGCGCCGCGGTGATAGCAATAATGTAGCGTTTTGGCAGGTCGGTGACCGGGGCAAAATCCGGCGCCGGTTCATCGAAATACATCAATTTTACAATCCGCAGGTAATAATAGGCGGCCACAACCGAGGTAACAACACCGATCACCGCCAGGGTATACAACCCGGCGTCTACCGCCGCCTTGAAGACAAACCATTTTCCGAAGAACCCGGCCATGGTCGGGATCCCGGCCAGGGAAAACATGAAAATCGCTAACGCCAATGCCAATGCCGGGCGGGTGCGGCTAAGGCCCGCGAGGTCGGCAATTTTTTCGGTCATCCCTTCGTCATCGCGCATCGAAAGAATACAGGCAAAAGTACCCAGCGTCATGGTGGCGTAAATCGCCATATAGATCAGAACCCCTTCAACCCCGGCAGCGGTCCCCGCCGCCAGTCCGACCAGGGCATAGCCAATGTGGCCAATGGAAGAATAGGCCATCAGCCGTTTGATATTGGTCTGCACCAGCGCCGCGAAGGCGCCCAGCACCATCGAGGCGACCGCCAAAAAGGTCAGGATCATTTGCCAGTCGCCAACCAGCGCCGGGAAAGTCGTTATCGTGACCCGCATCATCAGGGCCATCGCCGCCACTTTTGGCGCCGCCGCAAAAAACGCGGTCACCGGGGTCGGCGCGCCTTCATAAACATCCGGGGTCCACATATGAAACGGCACCGCCGAAATCTTGAAAGCCAGCCCGGCAAGGATAAAGACCATGCCAATAATAAGCCCGATATTGCTGCTGTTGGCCGCCAAAAGCCCGGCCAGGTCGGCAAAGACGATGGTGCCGGTAAAGCCGTACACCAGTGAAATACCATATAACAGTATCCCCGAAGAGACCGCGCCAAGGACAAAATATTTAAGCCCGGCTTCGATCGAACGATCACGGTTGCGATTGATGGCCGCCAGGACATAAAGGCTTAACGACTGCAACTCCAGCCCCATGTAAAGCGAAAGCAGGGTTGATGCTGAAATCATCATCATCATGCCAAGGGTGGCCAGCACCATAAGGATCGGGAATTCCAAGGCCTTTATTCCCTTTAATTTCAAATACTGGCTCGACATCAGCAGGGCGGCTGCGGCCGCCAGCATGACAATGGTTTTCATGAACACCGCAAAGCCGTCCTGAATGAACGAGCCGCCAAATGTGACTTCGGTGCCGCCCTGCCACAGCAGCACCGGAAGCAGGGCTATCAGAATCAGCATTGCTGAGGCTTTATTAAGTTTGCTGACCGTCAGGTTTTTCAGGACGACAGCGGCAATAAGCAGCGCCATGGCGCCAATCGCCAGGATAATTTCACCCAGTGCGGGGGCCAAATTCGGGATCATGCTCATTGCCCCACCGCCGCTATTCCGCCAAGCGCCGCTTCATAATTGGCGATAAGTTCGGCCACCGAGGCATGCATGACATCGAGGAAAAATGACGGATAAATCCCCATCCAGATGACCACCGCAACCAGCGGTGCAAAAATCAGGAATTCGCGTTTGTCGAGGTCTTTCAGGTTCAGCAGATCGGGCTTGTCGAGCGGGCCAAAACAGATACGCCGGTAGAGGTAAAGCATATAGGTGGCCCCCAATACCACCCCGGTCGCGGCAATAACCGCCAGCCAGGTTGAGGCCTGGTAGGCCCCGAACAAGACTAAAACCTCGCCGACAAAGCCTGAGGTGCCGGGCAGCCCGACCGCCGCCAGGGTGAAGATCATAAAGACCACTGCATATCTGGGCATATTGTTTACCAAACCGCCGTAGCGGGCGATCTCGCGGGTATGAAGGCGGTCATAAACCACGCCGACGATCAGGAACAAGGCAGCGGAGACTATGCCGTGGCTGAGCATTTGGAAAATCGCGCCTTCGATCCCCTGGGTGTTCACGACAAAAATGCCAATCGTGACAAAGCCCATGTGCGCCACCGAGGAATAGGCGATCAGTTTTTTCATGTCCTCCTGGGCCAGCGCCACCAGCGAGGTGTAGACAATAGCGATCAGGCTAAGGCCAAAAATAATAACCGCCAATTCAGAGCTGGCAATCGGGAACATCGGCAATGAAAATCTTAAGAATCCGTAGCCGCCCAATTTTAAAAGAATCCCGGCGAGGATCACCGAACCCGCTGTCGGTGCTTCAACGTGGGCATCCGGCAGCCAGGTATGCACCGGCCACATCGGCAGTTTGACCGCAAACGATGCAAAAAAGCCAAGCCACAGCCAGGTTTGCGCTTCGGGCAGGAAGTCATAGGCCATCATCACCGGAATGTTGGTGGTGCCGACCTGTGCATACATGTAAAGGATGGCAATCAGCATGAATACCGAGCCCAGCAGCGTAAACAGGAAAAACTTGAAGCTGGCGTAAACCCGCCGGGCCCCGCCCCAAACCCCAATAATCAGGAACATCGGGATCAGGCCGCCTTCAAAGAATATATAAAACAGGAACAAATCCAGCGAGGTAAAGACCCCGATCATCAGGGTTTCGAGCAGCAGGAAGGCAATCATATATTCTTTCACCCGGACCTGGATCGACTTCCAGCTGGCGAGAATACAGAACGGCATGAGAAACGCGGTCAGCAACACGAACAAGATCGAAATGCCATCGACGCCGAGGTGAAAGCCGGTATCCCCGCCGAACCAGGGGTAGAATTCTACGAACTGGAACCCGGCCAGGCTGTTGTTGAAATTACCCAACAACAGCATTGAAATAATTAAAGTCGCCAAAGTTGTCAGCAACGCCACCTGGCGGATATTGCGATTGCCGGTTTCCTCTGCACTCCTGATCGGCAGGATTATCAATGCCCCGAGGATCGGAATTAAAAGCAGAACAGACAGGATCGGGAAATCAGCCATTGATCAGATCCCTCCCCTGAAAAACATGAAATAGGTCACCAGCGCGGCCACCCCTATCAGCATGGCAAAGGCATAATGATAAATGAACCCGGTTTGAATTTTGCGGACACGCCCGGCCAGGCGCACGACCACGGCGGAAATGCCATCGGGGCCGAGCCCGTCGATAATCAGACCATCGCCAATTTTCCAGAAAACCCGGCCGATAAAAAAGGCGGGCCGCACAAACAGAAAATCGTAGATCTCATCGAAGTACCATTTGTTGTAGAAAAGATTGTAAACCGGCTTGAACGCCCGCGCCGTTTTCGCCGGCAGGTCGCCGCCCCGGCAGTAAAACAGGTAAGCGATCCCAAATCCCGCCGCCATCATGATCGTTGGCAACCATTTTCCAAGAATATCCCCCCAGGGAATATGATGCGCTTCTTCAAGAATATTTTGTCCAATCAGGAAGATTGAGCCGTTCCAGAAGCGGTCATAGCCATCGCCAACGAAAGACCCGGAAAAAAACCAACCGGCAAGAATTGCGCCCGTCGCCAGGACGATCAACGGAACAATCATGACATTGGGGGAATCGTGAACATGGGCCATAACTTCCTTAGGCGCCCGCGGCTTGCCGTGGAAGGTCATGAAAATAACCCGCCACGAATAGAACGAGGTCATCAGTGCTACTGATATTCCAGCCCACCAGGCGAAATTCGCCACCGCACCGTGGGACGCATAAGCCACTTCGATAATCATGTCTTTTGAGAAATACCCGGCTGTGAGCGGGAAGCCGGTGAGCGATATGGTGCCGATGATCATCAGGATATAGGTTTTCGGGATCATCGATTTCAGGCCACCCATCTTGCGCATGTCTTGTTCGTCGGCCACCGCATGGATAACCGCCCCGGCGCCAAGGAACAGAAGCGCCTTGAAAAAGGCATGGGTGAAAAGGTGAAACATTGCCGCGCCGTAGGCCGAAAGTCCGGCGGCAAAAAACATATAGCCCAACTGCGAGCAGGTCGAATAAGCGATCACCCGCTTGATATCGTTTTGTACCAGGCCGATTGTCGCGGTAAAAATTGCCGTGGCGGCACCGACAATCGTGACCATCATCAGGGCTATCGGGGCCTGTTCAAACAGCGGCGACATCCGCACCACCAAAAATACGCCGGCGGTGACCATGGTGGCAGCGTGGATCAGGGCGGAAACCGGGGTTGGACCCTCCATGGCATCGGGCAGCCAGGTATGAAGGCCGAGCTGGGCCGATTTACCCATGGCGCCGATAAACAGCATAATGCAAATCGTGGTCAGGATATCGACGCTATAGCCGAGGAAATTAAAGGTCATGCCCGCCTGCCCCGGGGCGGCAGCGAAAATCGGGTCAAGATAGACCGTCCCGAACACCATAAAGATGGCAAAAAGGCCGAGCCCGAATCCAAAGTCGCCCACCCGGTTGACGATAAACGCCTTGATCGCGGCGGCATTGGCGCTGGGCCGTTTGTACCAGAACCCGATAAGCAGGTAGGACGCCAGCCCAACCCCCTCCCAGCCAAAATACATTTGCACCAGGTTATCGGCGGTCACCAGCATCAGCATGGCGAAGGTAAACAGCGAAAGGTAGGCAAAAAACCGAGGGTTATCGGGGTCGTGCGCCATATAGCCGATGGAATAAATATGCACCAGCGCCGAGATCAGCGTCACCACCACCAGCATGACCGCGGTCAGGGTGTCTATCTTGAACCCCCAGTCGAAATTAAGCGATCCCGAAGTGACCCAGTCGGCCACCGCAATGGTTTGGACGTTGCCATTGGCCACCACATCATAAAAAGCGAACATGGATAAGATGGCTGAAAAAACAAGAAGCCCGGAGGTGACGAGCTGGGACCCGGTCTTGCCAAGGGTCTTGCCGAACAGCCCGGCCAGCAGGAAGCCCACCAGGGGGGCGAATACAATAAAATGATACATATCCCCCCTAGCCCTTCATCTGGTTTATATCTTCAACTTCAATGGAACCGCGCCGGCGGGAATAAACCACCAGGATCGCCAACCCGATTGCCGCTTCGGCGGCGGCGACGGTCAAAACGAACAGGGCAAAAATCTGCCCAACCAGGTCGTTCATGTAGTTTGAGAATGCCACCAGGTTGATATTGACCGCCAACAGCATCAGCTCAATCGACATCAGCATGATGATGACGTTCTTGCGGTTCAGGAAAATCCCGAAAATTCCGATTGTAAACAGCGAGGCCGCCAAAACCAGGTAATGAAGAAGACCGATCATCATTAGACGCCCTCTCCCGGTTCAATCTTTTTCACTTCGATGGCGTTCTTGGCGGTGCGCCTGATCTGCTGGGTGATATTCTGCTTCTTGACGCCCTTCCTTTTGCGGTGGGTCAAAACAATGGCGCCGATCATGGCCACCAGCAAAATCAGGCCGGCGGTCTGAAAGGCGTAAATGTAATCGGTATAAATCAAAACCCCCAGGGCTTCGGTATTGGAAACGCCGCCCGGGATTGGGTTGGCAACCGCCTGCCGCCAGGCCTCGGGAGCGTACTGGTAACTGCTAATTCCGGCAATAAGCTCTATCAGTAAAACCATGCCCAGCAAAAATCCGATAACCCAGTACCTTGCCAGGTTTTCGCGAATTTCTGTGAAGTTAATGTTGAGCATCATGACCACAAACAAAAACAGCACCGCGACCGCGCCGACGTATACAATAATCTGGATCATCGCCAGGAATTCGGCTCCCAGCAGCAAAAACAATGCGGCGGTATTGAAGAAGGCGAAAATCAGATACAGCACCGAATGCACCGGGTTGGCGGCGCGCACCACAAACCCGGCCGCGCCCAAGGTCATAAAGGCGAAGAGGTAAAACAAAAGGGCTTCTATAAGGGCCGGGGTCATTAATCCTTACCTGTATTTCGCGTCTTTTTTAATGTTGGCGGCGATCTCGGATTCCCAGCGGTCGCCGTTCTCAAGCAGCTTTTCCTTGGTGAACATCAGCTCTTCACGGCTTTCGGTGGCGAACTCGAAATTTGGACCCAGCACGATGGCGTCAACCGGGCAGGCTTCCTGGCAAAAGCCGCAATAGATGCACTTGGTCATATCGATATCAAAACGCGTGGGGCGCC
>SMXR01000034.1 GCA_004356215.1 Alphaproteobacteria bacterium
ATCACTTTCTGAAGGCTGCGCAATAATTGGCGGGGTCTTGACGTGGTATCCATAGGGCTATGGCATTTGCGAGGCGTGTTCTAGAAATACCCAGGCCTCGGTTACCAAATCGTTCATAATGTCGGCGATCGGTTGTTCTTCCTTGACCATGCCGACGCTTTGGCCGGCCATCAGCGAGCCGTCTTCTACATGGCCGTCGATCACCGCGCGCCGCAGGGCGCCGGCCCAGTATTTTTCAATCTCAAGCTGGGCTTCTTTTTGGTTCAATTCCCCGGCTTGGAAGCGTTCAATGGTTTGACGCTGATAATCGAGGAATAAAGCCGAGGCCTGGTTTTTGATGGCGCGCACCGGAATCACGGGAAAACGCGCGTCAAGCTGGACACTGGGCACCGCATCGCGGGCCGATGCCCGGCAAAAAGCCTTTTTGAAATTTGGATGGGCTGGAGATTCTTCGGCACAAACAAACCGTGTGCCCATTTGGCACCCCGATGCCCCCATTTGCAGATACGATGCCACCGCTTCGCCGCGGCCAATGCCGCCGGCGACAAAAACCGGAACCTCGGTGATATGGGGCAAGATTTCCTGGGCCAAAACAGCGGTTGAAACCGGGCCGATATGGCCGCCAGCTTCGGCGCCTTCGATCACCAGCGCATCGCAACCGGACCTGATCAACTTTTTAGCCAAAGACAAGGCCGGGGCAAAGCACACCACCAATGCCCCGCCGGCTTTGATTTTCTGGATAGACCCACCGGGCGGCAATCCGCCCGCCAAAACGATGTGGGAAACCTTGTTATCAAGACAGACATCCATCAGCTCATTAATGTCGGGGTGCAGCGTAATCAGGTTTACGCCGAAGGGTTTATTGGTCAGTTTAAAGGTTTCCTTGATTTCCGTATCAAGCAGCCCGGTTGTCATGCTGCCACAGGCGATAACACCGAAACCACCGGCATTGGAGATCGCCGACACCAGGGTGCGGTCTGAAATCCAGGTCATGGCGCCGCCCATAATGGCGTATTCGGTGCCAAGAAAATCCTTACCCCGCTTCCACAGGCGCTCCAGGCGCCTGATACCGACATCATGTGTGACCTCAAAATTCATGGTCTATCTTTTGTCCAGTCCGTAGGCGCTGTGCAGGGCTTTCAAGGCATCCTTCTGGTGAACCTCCTTGACCAGCACGCTTATTTTTATATCTGAAGCGGAAATAGCCTGGATGTTAATACCCAGCTCGCCAAGCGCGGTAAACATTTTCTGTGCCACCCCGGCACGCCCGGCCATACCCAGCCCGACCACCGTCAGTTTGATGACGTTCCTATCAGATACCAGGTTTTCAAAGTCAGTGGCGGCTTTGGTTTTTTCGATCAAAGCCAGGGTCTGGTCGAGATTATCCTTATCGACAGTAAAGGTGACGTCGGTCAGGCCATCCTCTTTCGAGACATCCTGGACGATCATATCAACACTGATGTCGGCATCGGCCAAGGGCTTGAAAATAGCCGCAACTGTGCCGGGCTCGTCGCGGATACCCAAAATCGAAACCTTGGCCTCGTTATCAGAGCAGGCGATGCCGCTGACTATTCTTTCGTCCTTCATATCTTTGGCATTCATTATCATTGTCCCCGGCCTGTTTTCATAGCTGGTAAGGACCTGGATTGTAACCCCAAAGCGGACCGCAAGCGCAATCGCCCGGGGATGCAAAATCTTGGCCCCGACCGCAGCCAATTCCAGTGCTTCCTGATAACTGATGCTATCAAGTTTACGGGCTTTTGATACTATATTCGGGTCGGTGGTGTAAATCCCGGGTACGTCCGTATAAATATCACACCGCTTCGCTTTAAGGGTTGCGGCAATCGCCACCGCTGAAATATCTGAACCGCCGCGGCCCAAGGTGGTGATCCGGCCCTGGTCGGTAACCCCCTGAAACCCGGCGATGACCGGGATTTCACCGGCCTTAAGGCTTTTGAGTAAATTTTCAGGGGGAATTTCCCTGATTTCTGCAGCGCCCGCCCTGTCACTGGTAATCACCGGCACCTGCCAGCCCATCATCGAGCGGGCTTTCAGCCCCAAACCCTGCAGCACCAGGGCAAAAATTCCAGCAGACATTTGTTCGCCAGTGGCAGCCACCACATCATTTTCCCGTAAATCCGCGCCCAGGGTTTTCACCTTCAGGCCGCCCAGCAGCTGGTCGGTAACCCCGGCCATGGCCGAGACCACAACAACCGGCCGGACCCCATCCTCAAACGCTTCCTTGACGCGCAGCGCAGCGTTTTGAATGTGATCAAGGTCGCTGACCGAGGTGCCGCCGAATTTTTTAACGATGATTTCCACGCCTGCTCCTTCGCTGGTCTTGTTTGGAATTTGTTTCCTTGCGTTTTGGCCTGCTCAAGGTATTCATAGGAATATGCAGATTAAGAGGCAAGACCAAGGATATAATAAATTATGTCAAAAAAACCCCAGGCAACCTCAATCGACCCCAAAGAGGTTGAAAAATTTTCGGCGTTGGCCGAAACCTGGTGGGATCCCCATGGGCCTTTTAAGCCATTACACAAGCTGAACCCGGCCCGTCTTTCTTTTATCCGCGGGCAACTGAACCGCCATTTTAAATTGAAGGACAGGCCGGGAGCGCCGCTAAAAGGGCTTAAGGTTTTGGATATTGGTTGCGGCGGCGGGCTTTTATGTGAGCCGATGGCACGCCTTGGCGCCACCGTGACCGGCATCGATGTGACGACGAAAAATATCAAGGTCGCCGCCCTTCATGCCAAAGCCTCGGGCCTGAAAATAGCTTACCGGGCAATATCTGGCGAAGACCTGGCCAATACAAAAGAACGCTTTGATATCATCCTCAACATGGAAGTTTTGGAACATGTCGCCGATGTGACGAGTTTCCTCGGCGCCTGCCACACCCTTTTGAAAAAAGATGGCGCTATGCTGTTTTCAACCATCAACCGTACGCCCAAGTCCTATATTTTTGCCATCATCGGCGCCGAATATATCCTGAACTGGCTGCCGCGCGGCACCCACACCTACCAGAAATTCATCAAGCCCTCGGAACTCGACCGGGCATTCAAGGAGGTCGGGTTCAAACTGGCTGAATTGAAAGGCTTTGAATATGCCCCGCTGGACGCGAGCTGGAAAATCAGCCGCGATTGTTCGGTCAATTATATCGGAATGGCGGTCCACGGCCCCTAGGAGTCAGGCGTCGCTTTGTCCGGGTTTGCGGATGCCGGGCACGGGGATAACATCGATCCCTTCTTCTAAGAGATCAAGCGATTCCTCACGGGATGCTTCACCGTAAATGCCCCGTTCCGGGGTTTCGCCGTAATGGATTTTGCGTGCTTCTTCGGGAAAATCGGTGCCAACGTAATCGCAATTTTCCTCAACGTGTTTACGCACCTTTTTCAAAACCACTTCCAACTCATCCTGCAGGGCACCCGGGAGGCTGGTGTAACCGACCTGTTCGCCGTCATCGTCGCCAGCGGTAAGCGGATTGGCAGAGGTCGTTTTTTGGCTGGATTTCCTGGCAATATTCGGCGCCATCACCGCTTTGGCCACATTGATAGAGCCACACGACGGACATTCCACCACGCCCCGGGCAATCTGGTCCTCAAAGGTCTTGGTGGCGGTGAACCACGCTTCGAAAACGTGACCCAGTTCACATTTTAAATCAAAAACAATCATTCTTTAGTGTCCAAATTCCTGTCGTGTTTCAAGGCCGGGATCGCGGCTCTGGCCCTGTCTATATTACCTAATTCCAATGTAGCATTAAATGCCCCGACTTCAAGGGGTCCCGCATCTAGCAGAACCTTGCCCCAGGGATCAACCACTAAAGAGTGACCATAAGTTTTTCGGCCATCGGAATGGGTGCCGGATTGGGCCGGGGCGAGGATAAAGCACCCGGTTTCGATCGCCCGGGCGCGCAGCAAAACCCGCCAGTGGGCGACGCCGGTGGTCTGGGTAAAGGCCGAGGGGACGCTGATCATCCCCGCCCCCGCCTGGGCGAGACGGCGATAGAGATAGGGGAAACGCAAATCATAACAAACGGTCATCCCTAAAACCCCCCAGGGTATCTTGGCGGTGACCACCTCACCGCCGGCCCGGAAATTTTTCGATTCGCGGTAGCTTTCACCGGAGGCAAGATCAACATCAAACATATGGATTTTGTCATAGCGCGCGCGGATGCCGTCTGGCGCTATCAAAAACGAGCGGTTGGCAAGTTTGGTTTTGGCCACCCTGACCGCCAGCGACCCAACCAGAAGCCAGATCCCCAAATCGGCAGCCAGGGCGATAAATGCTTTCAGGGCCGGGTTGTCATCTTCTGGGGGTGCCTTTTCAAAAAGCGGGCCGCTGCGGCTTTCCATCATTCCGGTGTTTTCAGGGGTCAGGATAAACCTGGCGCCGGATTTTGCCGCGGTTCTGATCAAGTCTGAAGCGGTTTCGATATTTTCCTCAAATTCATTGCCGGAAGAGAGCTGAACCAGGCTTATTTCGAGGGTGTTTTTCATTTGTCTGCCAACAACTGGTCCAGTTTCCCGGCGCTATCAAGGGCGTATAAATCATCGTAGCCGCCAATATGACGGTCATTGATAAAAATTTGCGGGACGGTGCTATGGCCATTGGCACGCTGGATCATCTCGGCACGCGCCTTGGGGTGAAAGCCGACACTGATTTCCTTAAATTCCACCTTTTTTTCCGCCAACAGGGCCTTGGCCTGGTGACAGTAGCCGCACATCATCTCAGTATAAATTTCAACTTTTGGCATGATTACTTTTTTTCCTGTCGTCGTATTTTTTTAGCGGCTCAACCACCCGGGCCAGGGTCAGGACAAACACTTTTTTGGCGCCTGCGGCTTTTAAAGCTTTGGTGCAATTCTCGACGGTGGCCCCGGTGGTCATGACATCATCGATCAACACCACCCGTTTGCCCTTGATATGCGGCCTTTTATCCGCGGGCACCAGAAACGCCGCTTTCACATTTTGGTGTCGTTGGCGGGCATTGAGGCCGCCCTGGCTTCGGGTGTTTTTCCGTCGCTTCAGGCTGAAGACGTCAACCGCTTTGGCGCTGGCATCCCCCAGCGCGTGTGCCAGCAACGCCGACTGGTTAAAGCGCCGTTTGAAAAGCCGCCTTGGGTGCAACGGCACCGGGATGATTACATCGGCCTCCTCCAGCAACTCAGCGCCGGCATTTTTTAACCATCCCGCCAGGGTTTTTAGCCCCTGGGTGCGTTCACCGTACTTGAAAGAAAGGATCACCGGGCGGCTTTTGCTATCATAGCCGATCGCCGCCTTGGCCTGATCAAACGCAGGGGGGTGGCGATGACAGGACCCACACACCATGCCAGCGGGCATTTCATGGGCGAAAGGAAAGCCGCAGGATTTGCAAAAGGGTTTGGTAATAAAACGCAGCCCCGACCAGCACTCGGCACATAACCCGCCTTGAACCTCAATCGGCACCCGGCAGCTAAAACACACGGGCGGAAGCAAAAAATCCAAACCCCTTTGCCAGAAACCCGGTTCCGGAAATTTAGCGGTTTTGGATAAAATGGCAGGTTCACTTTTCATCGCGGCGGCTTTACACTTCTGGGCAATTTTACTGGCAATTACTTTAGGGCTTTTCATGGGTGACGGCTACCGCATATTTGACCGGGTTTTGGTGCGCCGGCGTGGCAGGAAACGCGCTGGAGAGGAGGCCGCGCTTTATTTATTCAGGGAAGGCGCAAACGGCATTAAAGAACGGCTGCTTGACATCAATCGCCAGTTTCCACGGGTTTTTGCGATGGGGCCCTTGATGGCCGCCGACGTGGTAGGGGTCAAACCTGATACTTTTATTGCCGGAGATGACGCCGTTCTCCTTGATGAGGAGCAGTTGCCCCTCAAAGACAAATCCTGTGATCTTATTTTAAGCAATCTAATGCTGCATTGGGTCAACGACCTGCCCGGCGCCCTGGTGCAGGTACGCCGCGCGCTTAAAGAAGATGGGGTGTTCCTGGGGGCGATGTTGGGTGGTGAAACCCTTTATGAATTGCGCCAAAGTCTGCTTTTTGCCGAAGCCGAGACCACCGGCGGCGCCAGCCCGCGGATATCGCCCTTCGCCGATGTCCGCGATGCCGGTGATTTGCTGGCCAGGGCCGGGTTTGCCATGCCGGTAGCGGATGTTGAGAAATTGACCGTAAGCTATGATCACCCGCTGAAATTGATGCGGGATTTGCGGGCAATGGGCGAAACCAATGCGCTTTTGGGGCGGCGCAAGACTTTTTCCCGGAAAGATATGCTAAAGGTGGCGATTGAATACTATTTTAAACACTTTTCCAATGAAGAAGGGCGAGTTTTGGGCACTTTCCAGATTATTTACCTGACCGGCTGGGCGCCGGGCCCGGGCCAACCCAAACCCCTGAGGCCGGGCAGCGGCAAAGTCCGCTTGAAGGATGCGTTAAAGCGCTAATTTTTCAATATTTTTTCAAGAATCCGGGGATTTTACCGATCACCGGGGCATCAGCCGGCGGCATCGGGTAATTTTCAAGGTTTTCCGGGCTAACCCAGCAGATTTTCTGACCTTCCTGAGGGTTCGGCTCGCCGGTCCAGTGCCGGCACAGGAATAATGACATTTTGAGGTGAAAATCCTCATATTTGTGGGATATTTCGGTTACAAACCTTAAATCCACCACCTTTACAGTTATTTTCAGTTCCTCAAAAAGCTCGCGGATGAGTGTATTTTCGGGGGTTTCAGCGGGTTTTACCTTGCCACCGGGAAATTCCCAAAGCCCCGCCATTGACCGGCCCGGCGGCCGGGTTGCCAAAAGAACCTGGTTTTTACCGTTTACAAGCAGCCCAGCGGCCACAAAAACCTCAAGATTCTGCGGGTTTTTAGCTTTTTTAGAAATATTAACCATTTTGAAAGAGCTAGCATGCATATTTAATCCAAACAAGCAGTGTAATTTTGTTTGAAATCAACATTAAAGGATGGCAGAATCCCTTGGGGGCAATATATGCAGAACCTAAACCATCTTATCCTTCAGGCACATATTTTTGTTCGGTTGCTCCGTGATAAAAGGGGCACCGCGGCGATTGAATATGGGCTGTTGGTAGGCCTGATCGGTTTGGTGCTGGTTGTCGCCCTGGAATCAATCGGTCTCAGCATCAAGAATATCATTGATTTTATTACCACCGCTATTGTCGGTGCTATGGGCCGCGGCGGCGTCGGCTAAATCGCTTATTTTATCTTGTATCCTGGTTGACACTTCCCATCTCTGACCTTATCTCTCCTGTGACTGGTTTTCCTAAAAAAACCGGCATGAGTTCAGTCAAGATTTTTTTGCGAATTCGGATGCAAAGTTTGCGGGTTTGTTGAAAGGGAAATAATGAAAGCGTTTAGTTCGCTTGCCAAAAAAATGTTCGGCACCTCGAACGAGCGGGTGGTCCGCAAGCATCAAAAAGCTGTCGACGCCATCAACGCCCTTGAAGCTGAATTCGAAAAGCTAACGGATGCCGAAATCAAGGCAAAAACCGACGAATTCAGGACTCGCTACAAAGCCGGAGAGACCCTGGATGACCTGCTGGTTGAAGCCTTTAGCACGGTTCGCGAAGCAGCGAAACGCACCCTGGGCCAGCGCCATTTTGATGTTCAGTTGATCGGCGGCATCGTTTTACACCGCGGTGAAATTGCTGAAATGAAAACCGGTGAAGGTAAAACCCTAGTTTCAACCCTGTCAGCTTTTCTAAATGCAATCCCCGGCAAGGGCGTTCATATTGTCACCGTCAATGACTATCTGGCCCTGCGCGATGCCGAGTGGATGGGGCAAATTTATAACTTTCTGGGCCTAAGCGTCGGGGTGATTGTTCCTGGTTTGGATAAGCCCCAGCGCAAGGAAGCCTACAGCGCCGATATCACCTATTCCACCAATAACGAGCTGGGCTTTGATTACCTGCGCGATAATCTGGCGTTTTCCCGCTCTGAAATGGTGCAACGGGATTTTTCTTTTGCCATTGTTGATGAGGTTGACAGTATTCTGATTGATGAAGCGCGTACCCCGTTGATCATTTCCGGGCCAACCGAAGACAAAACCGACCTTTATACCTCCGTTGATCGCATCGTGCGCCAGTTGAAGGAAGATCATTACGAGAAAGAAGAAAAGAACAAAACCATTACCCTGACCGAAGAGGGGGTTGAATTCATTGAAGGTCTGTTGGTTAAGGCCGGGCTTCTGGAAGGCGATAATCTGTACGATTACGAAAACACCGAAGTGGTCCACCACGTCAACCAGGCGCTCCGGGCCGAAAAAATGTTCGCCCGTGATACCGATTATATCATCAAGGATGACAAGGTCATAATCATTGATGAATTTACCGGCCGGATGATGGAAGGCCGGCGCTGGGCGGAGGGGATGCACCAGGCGGTTGAAGCCAAGGAAGGGGTGCCGATCCAGCCGGAAAACCAAACCATGGCCTCAATTACATTCCAGAATTATTTCCGGATGTACCCGAAAATTTCTGGCATGACCGGAACCGCGGCCACTGAAGCCCAGGAATTTTTTGATATTTATGGCATGCCGGTGGTGGAAATCCCAACCAATGAACTGATCATCAGGATTGATGATCACGACGAATTTTACCGCACCGAGCCGGAAAAATTCAAGGCCCTGGTTGAGGAAATAAAGGTTTGCCACAAAAAGGGCCAGCCGATGCTGGTTGGCACCGTTTCGATCGAAAAATCTGAATTGCTTTCCGAAATCCTGAAAAAACACAAAATTAAGCACAACGTTTTGAATGCCCGCTATCATGAACAGGAAGCTTTCATTGTTGCCCAGGCTGGCGAGTTTGGGGCGATAACCATTGCCACCAACATGGCCGGGCGCGGTACCGATATCCAGCTTGGCGGTAATTACGACATGCGCGTCAAGTTTGAGGCTGATCCGATTGAGGATGAAAAGAAAAAGGCCAAGGTGATCAAAAAGATCACAACCGAGATAGCGGAAAACAAAAAGCGGGTGCTGGCGGCCGGCGGCCTCTATGTGATCGGCACCGAACGCCACGAAAGCCGGCGCATTGATAACCAGTTGCGGGGCCGTTCAGGGCGCCAGGGAGATCCCGGCAAATCGAAGTTTTATCTTTCGCTTCATGACGATCTGATGCGTATTTTCGGTCCGGAAAAAATGGATGCCATGCTGGTCAAGCTGGGCCTTGAAGAGGGCGAGGCAATCATTCACCCGTGGATCAACAAGGCGATTGAAAAGGCCCAGGGTAAAGTTGAGGAACGCAATTACGAACAGCGCAAAAATATCCTGAAATACGATGATGTCATGAATAACCAAAGAAAGGCGATCTACGAACAACGCCTTGAGATTATGGATGCCAAGGACGTGTCAGACACCGTCAGCGATATGCGCGCAGAAACCGTCGAAGACATCGTCCTCACCCATATTCCCCCAAAGACCTACCCAGAGGAATGGGATATCAAGGGGCTGGGTATTGAAATTAAACGGGTTTTTAATATTGATCTGCCCTTGACCGACTGGATGAAAGAGGAAGGTGTTGAAGAGCAGGAATTAACCGATCGCATTATTAAGTTAACCGATGCCCAGATTGCTAAAAAGGTTGAAAATTACGGGTCCGAGGAATGGCGCTATGTTGAAAAAAGTTTGCTGTTGAGAACCCTTGATAACGACTGGAAGGAACATTTATCAACCCTCGAGCACCTGCGTAAAGTGGTGACGCTCAGGGCCTATGGCCAGCGCGATCCCCTAAACGAGTTCAAGACCGAAAGCTTCACCCTGTTTGAGGCTTTGTTGGGCACGGTGCGGGAAAATGTTTCAAAAATGCTGGCGCACATAGAATTCCGGGTTGAACAGGGGCCGCTGGCGATTAAACAGGAACAAAAGCCCTTGCGGCCCCAGCATATCGATCCCAGGACCGGGGAAAACGATGCAGTTCCCCCGGTTGGCACCCTGGCCATGGCGGCGGCCCAAAAGGCCGCCCAGCCAAAAAACCCGGCGGATCCGGCAACCTGGGGCAAGGTGCCAAGAAATGCCCCATGCCCGTGCAACTCTGGCAAAAAATATAAACACTGCCACGGCCGCCTGATTTAATCCTGGTAGGGATTATCTCGCCTGATCGACCTTCCACCCGCCATTTTTTCTGCCTCATTTCCGCCCGGTTTCGCTGAACCGGGCCTGAACAGCTTGCTCAGGCACCGTTCAGGCGGGTCTTGGTAAAGTTTCTCCAGAACAATAAATAAGGAGAAACACCATGAAGACCTTTAAAACATATCTGTTCTCCGCAATGGCGCTGGGAACAATAGGCGCAAGTTTTATCACCACCGAAGCGCTGGCCGACCACCGCGAAGGCCGCGGCCGTGGTTATGGCAAGCAGGTCGTTGACCTTTATATCGATGCTGGCGACCGCCAGCTTGAGCGGGCGATTGGTAAACATCTCCAGGCTTACAACCCTTATATCAATATCGTTTATTCACGCCGCTATGCCGACGTTACGGTTTGGGTCAACGGCACTATGTCGACCCCTGAGATATATGACCGCCGGGGCCGCAGAGCCAGGGGTGGTTACGCGTCGATGGCCTATGATTACAAAATCAAAATCAAGGCCGGAGGCAAAACCATCTACCGTGACCGGATTTACGGTGAAGTGACCCAGCCTTTAGGGCGCCGGGGAATGTATCACAATGGTTCTGGCGGCAAGATCGAGAAGGCTGAACGCGCTGTTGAATTGTTGGGTGTGTTTCTCGGCACTATCAATGGCGATGGCTATGGCGTCCGCTATCGCAATGGGCGCTATGGCAGTATCGTGCCAAAATTGCGCTTCAAGGCAATTGAACGCATCGCCGACAGCTTCGGCCACATCAAAATCCCCAGGCGCATTGCCCGCTACCGGCGCTAGCGCGGGTAAGAAATCAGGCTGGGTTTTCCCCTAATCCGGCCTGCACTTGGGGCCCCTTCCCGGGGCCCCATTTTATTGGAGGAACCCACCAATTTACATGAACCAAATATGAACACCCCGCTCAGGTTTTGTTCAGGGTGACTTTGTTATTTTAAAGTCGAATCATTGTTGATGGCTGAAAGGAGAAGACTTTAAATGACTGGTTTGGAAATTCTTATGGTCCTTATTTTGACTCTCTCTGTTTCCTCTCCCCCCCTCGTTGGGACCACAAGGGTTGACAGTACCAGGAAGGCTTTGATTTTGAGCCAGTCTTCTCCTCAATTATCAGCATCTGGTTCAAAAAGGGACGATCCCTAATTCCCTGCCGGGAGGGCACCCCTTCCTCCCGGTTTTTCGTCCTGTTAAGAGGCGCCCCTCCCCTGGGCGCCTCTTTCTTTTAGGCTCCAGGGTAAAAAAAGAGCGGGGAGGCCCTTTGATGACTTAGGTAGACGGCTAGCAAGGCAAGAAGGGTCTCCCCGCAAGGAAGAGCTATGATTTGGATATCCCTAGTCGAAAGCTTCCTCCCACGTTCCTTTGGTGGCGGCCTTGGAATATTCGGTCGCCCGGTTTTCAAAAAAGTTGGTGTGCTCGACCGCGTTCTGCATGGTATCGAGCCACGGCAGCGGATTTTCCTTGATGTGATAGACCGGCTGCAGGCCCAGCTGCAACAACCGGCGGTCGGCGATATAGCGGATATAGGCCTTGACCTCATCGGCGGCCAGACCCTCAACCGGACCCATTTCAAACGCCAAGTCAATAAAGGCATCTTCGTGGGTGACAATGGTATCGCACGCCTCGTAGAGCTCGGCCTGAAACTCTTCGGTCCAGATTTCCGGGTTCTCATGGCAAAAGGTGCGGAACAGCTTGATGATGCTCTGGCAATGCAGCGTTTCATCGCGTACCGACCACGAGATGATCTGGCCCATGCCCTTCATTTTATTAAAGCGCGGAAAGTTCAATAGCATGGCGAACGAGGCAAACAGCTGCAGTCCTTCGGTAAAGGCCCCGAAGACGGCCAGGGTCTTGGCGATGTCGGCTTTGGAATTTACATTAAACCCCTGCATGTAGTCGTATTTGTCTTTCATTTCCTTGTATTTCAGGAACGCGGAATATTCCGCCTCGGGCATGCCGATGGTATCGAGCAAGTGCGAGTAAGCAGAAATATGGATGGTTTCGGTGTTCGAGAAGGCCGACAGCATCATTTGCACCTCGGTCGGCTTGAAGACCTGGGTGTAGTGCTTCATATAGCAGTTGTTCACCTCGATATCGGCCTGGGTAAAAAAGCGGAAAATCTGGGTCAGCAAATTGCGCTCTTCATCGGTTACCTTGTTGCGCCAGTCCTTGACGTCATCGCCCAGCGGCACCTCTTCGGGCAGCCAGTGGATACGCTGCTGGGTTAGCCAGGCTTCGTATGCCCAGGGGTAGCGAAAAGGTTTGTAGACCGGGCTACCGACCAATAAGGAATTTGCTTCTGCCATTCTGGCCATTTTTTCTACTCTTTGGTTTGTTTACTACCCCGCTATTGGCAGGACAGGCATTCGTCGTAGTCGGTTTCTTCCGCCTGCTCCTTGTCGGTCTTCGCCACCAATGGAATTTGAATATCATCGGGCTTGGGTACGCCATTGCCGTTGACCGCAACCTTGGCCACGCCATTTTCAATGTGGGAGACCACTTCGGCGCGCTGGATTGATTTGGAGCGGCAGTAATAAAGCGACTTCACGCCCTTTTTCCACGCTCCGAAATGGAGCCGGTGCAGATCGCGCTTGTGGATGTCGGCGGGGATGAAAATATTCAAGGATTGCGCCTGGTCGATCATCGGTGTGCGCTCGGCAGCCAAATCTATCAGCCAGCGCTGGTCAATTTCAAAGGCAGTTTTAAAGACATCCTTTTCATGATCGTTGAGAAAATCAAGGTGCTGGACCGAGCCCTCATGGACGGTGATTGACGACCAGACTTTGTCGGTATTTTGGCCTTTTTCTTCCAACACTTTTTCCAAAATGCTGCTTCTGACATTGAACGAGCCCGATAGCGTTTTATGAACAAACGAGTTGGCGGCAATGGGCTCAATCCCCGGGCTGGCGCCACCGCAGATAATTGAGATTGAGGCGGTGGGCGCGATTGCGGTTTTGTTGGAAAAGCGCTCCTTAATGCCAAATTCGGCGGCATCCATACAGGCGCCGCGTTCTTCGGCGAGCGTCACCGAAGCTTCGTCGACCTTTTCCTTGATATGGCTGAATATTTTTTTGTTCCAGACCTTGGCCATGACCGATTCGATTGGAATATTATGGGCTTGCAGGAACGAATGCAGGCCCATGACGCCAAGGCCGACGCTGCGTTCGCGCGCCGCGGAATATTTGGCCTTGGCCATCTCCTTCGGGGCGCGGTCGATAAAGTCCTGAAGAACGTTATCAAGGAAGCGCATGATATCTTCTATGAACCTCTCTTCCTTCGACCACTCATGGTAATGATCAAGATTAAGCGACGACAGGCAACAGACCGCGGTGCGGTCTTTACCCAGATGGTCGGTCCCGGTCGGCAGGGTAATTTCAGAACACAGGTTCGATGTTTTGACGGTCAAACCGGTCAGCTTGTGGTGTTCCGGTATTTGCCGGTTGACGGTATCAGAAAATACCAGATAAGGCTCGCCGGTCTCAACCCGCGAGGTTAAAAGCCTGATCCATAAATTCCGCGCTGAAACCCGGCGGATTACATGCTTGTCCTTGGGCGACAGTAGTGCCCATTGCTCATCGGCTTCAACCGCCCGCATAAATGCATCCGAGATTAGAACCCCGTGGTGCAGGTTGGGGGTCTTGCGGTTGGGATCACCGCCGGTGGGACGGCGAATTTCAGTAAATTCTTCAATCTCGGGATGGTTGACCGGCAAATAAACCGCCGCCGAGCCGCGCCTCAAACTGCCCTGGCTGATCGCCAGTGTCAGCGAATCCATGACCCGGACGAAGGGGATTATGCCTGAGGTTTTGCCATTGGCGCCGACCTTTTCACCGATCGAGCGGAGGTTGCCCCAATACGATCCGATGCCGCCACCGCGCGCCGCAAGCCAGACGTTTTCGGTCCAAAGATCAACAATCGAGCCCAAGGTGTCGTTTGCCTCATTCAAAAAGCACGAGATTGGCAGGCCCCGTTTGGTGCCGCCGTTTGAAAGGATTGGGGTGGCCGGCATAAACCATAATTTCGAAATATAATCATACAGCCGCTGGGAGTGGCTGGAATCATCGCCATAAAAACTGGCGACCCGGGCGAACAGGTCCTGGAAACTTTCGCCCGGCATCAAATAGCGGTCTGTGAGTGTGGATTTGCCGAATTCTGTGAGGAATTTATCGCGGGTGCGGTCGATTTTAACCGCGCCGCCACTTTCAAATTGGGTTACTTCAAACACCTGCTCAGCCCTCCCGGTTTTTAGTTCCATGTCCCCCTCACTCCTTGAGCTTATTCAGGTTTTTGGTCTTTTTCAGACTCGCAACCAGCTTTCGCCACCCGGCGATTTCATCCGCAAACCCGCCTTTTCCGTTATTTCAGGCCGGGTATTTTGATTGTGTTTAGGCTTTTTGCCTAGCGCCCCAAACCCCGAAATGGGGCAAGCAATCGTGAGAATGAGTATGCAGGCAACATCCCCAATCAGTCAAGATAAAGTATAAATAAATTTTTTACCCCCTAGATATAGTGTTTTTGGGGACAAATTTGGGGATAAATTCACCTATCCGGTGCAAAAGGATGTGGAAAGTTTGTGCATATCTTCGACTGCGATCTGGAAAAACTTTTTAGAATCTTGGGGTTAGGGCCAAAAGTCAGGTGAAGGTGGGTAACGGGGAAAATCCTGGCAAATTTTTACGCGATACCGGTGCTGCCCATGTTGAGGAATTTTTTACGGCGGAGGTCGCGAAGTTTTTTCGGCGGCAGCCCGGACAACTCACCCAGCGCCCGCTCAAGGGCATCACCAAGAGCGGCGAAAGTTTTTTCGGGATCGCGGTGGGCGCCGCCGAGTGGTTCGGGGATAATTTCATCAATAATCTTGAGCTTGATCAGATCTTCAGCGGTGATCTTGAGCGCTCTGGCGGCGTCTTTAGCTTTTTCAGCAGTACGCCACAGGATTGAGGCGCAGCCCTCGGGACTGATCACAGAATAAATTGCATGCTCGAACATCAGAACCTTGTTGCCAACCGCCAGCGCCACGGCACCGCCGGAGCCACCCTCGCCGACAATACAACTGATCAATGGTACGGAAATATTCAGGCAGGTTTCAACCGAGCGGGCAATCGCTTCGGCCTGGCCGCGTTCTTCGGCGCCGACCCCCGGGTAAGCACCCGAGGTATCAATCAGGGTAATCACAGGCAACCCGAATTTGTCGGCCAGCTTCATCAGCCGGATGGCCTTCCTATACCCTTCGGGCCGGGCCATGCCAAAATTGTGCTTCAGCCTGGTTTCGGTATCGAACCCTTTTTCATGGCCCATGATGACCACCGCCTGCCCGCGAAAGCGGCCGAGGCCGCCGATGATGGCAACGTCTTCGCCAAACGCCCGATCACCCGCAAGCGGCGTGAAGTCGTCGATCAGGGCTTCGATATAATCCTTGAAATGGGGGCGTTCGGGGTGGCGCGCCACTTGTACTTTTTGCCACGGGTCCAGCGTGCCATAGGTGTGGCGCAGCATTTTATCCAGCTTGCCCTCAAGCTGGCCAACCTCATCGGTGATATTGACCGCGCCCTCACCGCTGGCCAGGGCTTTCAGTTCACGGATTTTACCTTCCAATTCGGCAATCGGTTTTTCAAAATCAAGAAACGTGATCATGATTTTTAAAGGCTCCCTAGTCCCCACATAAAGAGGCGAGCAAAATCACTCAAATCGCCCTCTATGTCAACACCTTACCCGAAACCAGCCGCAAATGAAACCGGCCTCGCTTTACATATAGGGGGGTTTACCAGGATTGCCAGTTGTGGAAACGGTTATTATTTTTTGCTCAAGGGATGCTTTTCGGTGACCAGCCGCCGCAGCCGGTCCTCAAGGACATGGGTGTAAATCTGGGTGGTGGAAATGTCGGCGTGGCCCAGCAGCTGTTGCACGGCGCGCAGGTCAGCGCCATTGGCCAAAAGGTGAGTGGCAAAGGCATGGCGCAAGACATGGGTTGAAATTTTTCTGGCATCAAGGCCGGCAGCCGCGGCCACGTCCTTGATCAGCTGAAAGGCGCGGATACGCGTCAGGTAGCCTTGTTTGCTCCGCGACGGGAATAACCATCGACTGTCAGTATAAACGCCTTCCGCCTTAAGCATATCAAGGTATTGGGCGATCGCCACCCGGGCGGCGTTGGTTAAGGGCACCATGCGCTCGCGCCCGCCCTTGCCCTTGACGATAATAAAGTCGCGCTCGCCGGTGGCGGCGGCCAGCGGCAGGCTGACCAGCTCGGAAACCCTGAGACCGGTGGCGTAAAGCAACTCGACCAGCGCCACCAGGCGCAGGTTCCTGACATCGGGTTTTTTGGCCGCCCTGGCCGCCACTTCATCGAGCAGGCGATTAACATCATCTTCGCTTAAAACCCTGGGCAGCGGCCGGCCGCGCTTGGGACTTTCAATATGGGTGGTGGGGTTCTCAGCGACCAGGCCCTCTTCATAAAGGAAATTATAAAACTGGCGAAAGGCGGATAACTTGCGGGCGGTGGTGGCCGCCGTGAGCCCCCCTTTGGCCAAGCGGTCAAAATAGTTGCTGAGGTCAGCTTCTTTTATTTCTGAAAAAGGTTTGTTGGTGACGTCTGACAAAAGCCGCAAATCACGTTCATAAGATAATAACGTATTGTCGGCGGCACCGCGTTCTGCGGCAAGTACCTCAAGGAACCTTTGGACCGTTTCTGCCTCAGCCGCTAACGTTGTGCCTCTCCCGATTATCTAAGTCTCATTTAAAAGCCCCTGGCTATCAAGGTTTCCAAAGCCAGGTGGCGGGCATCATTATCAAGGCCGGTATCGATCAGGGTTTTCATAATATCGGCCAAAACCGTTGGGGCGACAACTTCGGGGCCACTGGCACCAAAACTTCCCAATACCCGAAGCAGGGTTTCACCAAGCGACGGCCCGCCAATAAAATTGGCGCCGCTGGAAACGCTGCGGGCAAAAACCCCTTCTGATTTCAAATCCTCAGGCACCGGATAGTTCAGGACCTCAAGCACACTGTAAAGCAATAGTGCCCGGGCCAGCTGCTCATCGCCTGGCAGCAATTCAACACCGCGGCGCCACAGGCGGAGGATTTGGGGAGAATACGGAATTTCGCGGGCTTTATCCATGGTCACCATTAGGGGCCACATTTCCACCAGCATGCGGGTGGCTTCAGCGTCCCCGGAAGACGCGGTATTGCGGGCAATCGCGTACCAGTCCCGGGCCAGATCCCAGCGGTCGTTCAAAAGCGCAATACGCACCGCGTCGGGGGCAAAAGCAACAAAGGCCGGTGAGGGTGGAATGTCCAGAATGGCATCAAGGTAAAGGCCGGCAATAAAAGGCGCCCGGCCGCCCATGCGCGCCCGTGACCAGCCTTCCTGGATGGCCGAAATAGCGGCTTCGGCATCGCCGGCTTCTTTCGCCAGGGCATAAAAAAGGGCATCGCCCTTGACCCCCCAGCTTTCGTAATCAAGCAAATGGGCAATTTCTTTATCAGCGGCCTCAAAGGTGTAGGCCCCAACCAGGTTCTTTAAGAATCGTTCTTCCAGAATACCCTGGCTAAGAGCCTGGTCGGCAACCTTAAGCTTGGTCTCAAGGGTCAGCCCTTGCCAACGCGCCATGCTGGTCAACATCATGTTGGTCGGGACCTCCTCCTCCAAGGCGATATCAACATTACGGCCAAGAAGTTTGAGGATTGCCACATGCAGCGGGCTTAGGTCTGTTGAAAGAAAAAAGCTGCCGGCAAAATACGAGGAAAATCCCGGGTCTTGTTGCGCCGCGGCACCTACCCGCACCTGGTTTTTGGTTTCACGGGCCAAGGCAACCACATCCTCAAACAAGGTCTGGTAAGCAAAGTCTATTTCGCCGGTCTCGTCCAGAAGGGTAAGGTTAAACCGCGCCTGGGCTTCCTCGCCTTCAAGCACCAGGCAAATTGACCGGATTTTCAACCAGTCAGAACTGCCTTCTTGGCGCTGGCCGTCTGCGGCCAGTTTGCAGGCGCTGGTGAGATCGCCATCAAGCAAATACGCCTCAACCATCAGCCGGGAAATCCTCGGGCTGCGTTCGGTGCGCGGGATTTGTTCAAACAGGCTTAAGAGTGACGCCAAATCACCGCCAGCATGAAGCCGTTCAAGCCGCGAATAGAGAAAATCCTCAGGACTATATTTGTTTTCTAAATCCTCCCCGGAATCCAGCGGAAACGGCGCCGCGCTTAATAAAAGTTTGCGTTTCATGGCATTGGCGGTGGGCGATGAAGACCCGCTCGGCAACGCCGCCATCAGGGAATAAATCTCAGCCGCGGCTGATCCCTGCCACAGCCCTAAGGGATAGCCACCGCGAGTGGGGCTCAGAAGCCCGATCGAATCGGTATTCAAGGGATCAAGGTCGGTGGCTTCAAGGGCGGCTTCTTCCCCCTCTTCAACATTCTCTTCGTCAAGCTCTTCCTGCTGGGCCAACCTTAGGGGGACACCCTCCTCCCGGTCAAAGTAGGGCGTTGGTTCAATATCAAGCGGCCGGCCCGTGGCCAGTCGGCGGCCCTCCTCTTCGACCTCTTTTTCCGGGTCGATGGTGATGTCCCGGCCCTGGAGGGTGAGCCTGAACGGGACCGCATCCTCTTCCTGCTCGGGGGGAACCGTTTCTTCCTGGGCCCAGGCATTGGCGCCTAAAAACGCAACAAAAAAAGCGAGAAGGATAGGGAGGAGCTTATTGATCAAAATTTTCATCCGGGATTACTCTTTCCACGTCTTCCGTCGGCGCCGGGATATCAATGGTCAAAAGACCAAGAAAGCCAAACCCAAGGACCGCTAAAATTCCAATTACCAGATACTTTTTCATTTTTTCTGTCCTATACTGCCTTTTATTCCGGTTTACCGCTTGTCAGGCCATTTTTTTATGACATTGTGGCGGAAGTTTGAACAAGAGCCCTTTAATTGGTTTTACACCAGCTTGAGATGCTGACAACATATTAATGCAGAAGCAAAATGTCACCCCCTGAAAAACCCCTGGTTCTGATCGGCATGATGGGTGCCGGAAAGTCTACCATCGGCCGGCTTTTGGCCAAGGTTTTGGGGCGGGATTTTTCCGATTGTGACCGCCAGGTGGAGATACGCGCTGAAAAGCCGATCGCAGAAATTTTTGAGCAGGAGCGCGAAGGCGGCTTTCGGGCGCTGGAAAGCCAGGTGATGGCAGAACTTCTTTCGCAAGAAAACACCGTCATCGCCGCCGGCGGAGGAGCTTTTCTGGATAAGGATTTACGCACATCGGTTTTGGATAATGCGATCTCGATCTGGCTTAAAGACACTCCTGAAGAAATGTTTGAGCGGGCGATCGGGGGCGGCTCCCGGCCGCTGTTGAAAGCAGACAACCCGCGACAAGTATTTTTGGACCTTTATAATGCCCGCAAAGAAACCTACACGCTGGCTGATATTACCATTGAATGTGAAGGGGCTTCCCCCGGGGAAGTCGTCGAGCTGATATGTATTGCACTTAAGGGGATGGGGTGAATGACTGCGGAAATAAACATAAAGAGCACCTCGGGAACCACGCAGGTTTTGATCGGCGGCGGGGTTTTGGCCAAGACCGGGACGGTGATAGCTGCCCGGCTTGGCTGCCGCAAGGTGGCTATCATCAGTGATGAAACCGTGGCGGCGCTTTATTTGGATGTGGTGGAAAAGTCCTTGAGGGATGCTGGTTTTGACACCGGGGCGGTTATCATACCCGCGGGCGAAGCCAGCAAATCGTTTGCCACCCTGGAAGATGTTTGCGGCAAACTTCTGGCGTTCGGGTTGGAGCGCGGCGATGCCGTCGTGGCGCTCGGCGGCGGGGTTGTCGGCGACCTTGCCGGGTTGGCCGCCAACCTTACCCGGCGCGGGGTTAACCTGGTGATGGCGCCAACCACCGTTTTGGCTCAGGTCGACAGTTCCATTGGCGGCAAGACCGCGATTAATACCGCTCTCGGCAAAAATCTGGTCGGGACATTTTACCCGGCAAAACTGGTGATCAGCGATACCGATACCCTCAATACTCTTCCCGGGCGCGAGGTCCGCGCCGGCTATGCCGAAATTGTCAAACACGCCATTTTGGCAGGCGCCGGTCATTTCGCCTTTCTTGAAAAAAGGGTCGACGGCTTTATCAAGGGGGATCCGGAAATCAGGACCGAGACCATCAAAAAAAGCGTCCAGGTAAAGGCCGCTATCGTTGAGGCCGATGAACGCGAAGACGGACCCCGCATGACCCTTAACCTGGGTCACACCTTCGGCCATGCGCTTGAAGGCATTGCCGGATTTGACGGCACCTTGCTGCACGGCGAAGCGGTGGCGTTTGGGCTTGTACTGGCGTTTCAATACGCCGCTTTCCGGGGGCTGGAGGGTTCGGGGGACCTGGCCCGGGTGATGGCTCTGCTTGAAAAGGCCGGACTTGCCACCACCTTAATGAAGGCGGGGCTGACACCAACCGCTGAAGCAATGCTGGGATTTATGACACAGGATAAAAAGAACGTGCGCGGCGCCATCCGCCTGGTGGTGCCCCGCGCCATTGGTGATGTCACCATTGAAGAGGTCGCGCCTGAAGACCTTGACCAATTTCTGCAAAGCGTGAACACTTAAGTAATAATGACCACCGCCCAAATAATTACCATTGCCGCCATTGCCCTGCTTTTGGCGGTCTCGGGCTTTTTTTCAGGTTCAGAGACGGCACTGACGGCATCGTCAAGGGCCCGGATCAAGCGCCTCGCCCAGGCTGGCCAAAAGCGCGCAAAACTGGTTGACCGGCTTTTGGGAAACAAGGAGCGGATGATCGGCGGCATCCTGCTTGGCAATAACCTGGTAAACATCCTGGCCTCGGCGCTGGCCACCGGCTTGCTGATCTCGTTCTTTGGCGATGAAGGGGTGGCGATCGCCACCGTAATCATGACATTCCTGGTGTTGGTGTTTGCCGAGGTGCTGCCCAAAACCCTGGCCATTTCCAATCCTGACAAAATGGCGCTTTCGGTGGCTCCGGTGATCGATTTTTTTATCAAGATTTTCAGTCCGGTGGTGATGGCGGTGCAAAAAATTGTCGCCACCACGTTGAAGCTATTTGGTGTTGATACATCCAATGTTGAATATATTTTGTCCAGTCACGAGGAAATTCGCGGCACCATTGACATTCACATGGAAGAAGGCCGCATCCTCAAGGCTCATAAAGACATGCTGGAAAGTATTCTCGACCTGGATGAAACCCTGGTGGAAGAGGTGATGATCCACCGGAAATCGATGGTTTTGCTGAATATCGACAACCCGCCGGTTGAGATTGTTGACCGGGCGGTGGCCAAAGCTTTTTCCCGCTACCCGCTTTATCAGGGCAACCAGGAAAATATTGTCGGGGTCTTGCATACTAAGGATATCCTGAAAGCGGCCAGCGAAGGCGCCCAGGATTTTGCCGCGCTCGATATAAAAAAAATCATGACCAAACCCTGGTTCGTGCCGGAAACTTCATCGCTGCGCGAACAATTGGACGCTTTTCTGAAACGCCGCACCCATTTTGCGCTGGTGGTCGATGAATACGGCGCACTGATGGGCTTGATTACTTTGGAGGATATTTTGGAAGAGATCGTCGGCGATATCCGCGACGAGCACGATATCAAGACCAAGGCTACCCGGCGTCTCAAGGGCGGTGGGATCATGGTCAACGGAAATGTGACGATCCGCGACCTTAACCGCGAATACGACCTGGGCCTTCCCGATGAAGAAGCCGCCACCATTGCCGGGCTGGTTATCTATATCGCCGAGATTATCCCCTTTGTCGGCCAGACCTTTAGCTATCACGGGATAAAATTTGAAGTGCGCGGACGGCGTAAAAACCAGATCACCAAAATCAAGATCACCACGCCAAAGAAAAAGCCCTAATCCAGCCCCTTCACATCCATTGTCAGGGCATGGACCGGGCCGGTGAGTTCTTCGGCCAGCACATGGTTGATCGCGCGCTGGGCCTCAAGCCGGGATTTGCCGTTAAAAGCCTTCGACCTCATAACAACATGGAAATGGGTTTCACCGCCCTCGCGCCAGCCGCCGTGGCCGCGGTGTTTTTCACTGTCATCAATAACCTCAAGCGCCTCGGGAGCAAACGCGGCTTCCAGTTTAGC
>SMXR01000035.1 GCA_004356215.1 Alphaproteobacteria bacterium
GTGTGTTTGCGGTGCTTCGGAACTGGTGGTGAAGGAAAGTAAAAACTTTTTCCGGATCGGCGATACCACCTTTAGGGTTGGCGATATGATTACCATTGATGGCACAACCGGAAATGTCTTTGCCGGCGCCATCGGGATGGTTCAACCAAAGTTGACCAAGGCCTTTGAAAAATATTTGAATTGGGCAGATCAACTCAGCACCCTAGTCGTTCGGGCCAATGCCGATACCCCCGAAGACTGCAAAACCGCCCTGAAGTTCAAAGCCAAGGGGATCGGGTTGTGCCGGACCGAGCATATGTTCTTTGCCCCCGAACGCCTCAGTCTTATGCGCCAGATGATATTAGCCGAAACCGCCACCGAGCGCCTGGAAGCTATTAAAAAAATCCAGCCTATCCAGCACCAGGATTTTAAGGAAATTTTTGAAATCATGGCCGGGCATCCGATAACGATCCGCCTGCTGGATCCTCCCCTGCATGAATTTTTACCCCGCAATAAACAAGAGATCGAAAAAGTCTCTAAAGAGTCAGGCTTGAGTGTTGCTGTAATCAAACACCGCATTGCCCAACTTCATGAGGAAAATCCCATGCTTGGCCACCGCGGGTGCCGGTTAGGCATCAGCTACCCGGAAATTTATGAAATGCAGGTCAGGGCGATGTTGGAAGCGGCCCTTGAGGTAGCGGCCAAAAAAGCCAGCGCACCAATGCTTGAGATTATGGTTCCGTTTGTTGCCAATGTTTCGGAAATAGCCTTTTGGCGCGAACGTATTGAAGCGGTTGCCAAGGAAACCCTGAAGGGCAAAGCAAAAATTAATTACCAGATTGGAACCATGATTGAGCTACCGCGGGCCTGTATCACGGCTTACGAGATTGCCCCTGAAGTAGATTTTTTCAGTTTTGGCACCAACGATTTAACCCAAACCACAATCGGCCTTTCCCGGGATGATACCAGCGAAATGTTGAGTGATTATTTGACCTCTGGCCTAATTAGCAAAGATCCTTTTCGGTCAATTGATCAAAGAGGTGTCGGCGCCCTGGTAAACATGGCAGTGGAATTGGGCCGCGAGGTGGTTCCAGATTTGAAATGCGGGGTTTGCGGTGAACATGGCGGTGACCCCGACTCAATTGATTTTTTCCACCGGGCAGGACTTAACTATATCAGCTGTTCACCCTATCGAATCCCTGTTGCCCGTTTGGCCGCTGCGCAGGCGGCAATTAGAAACCGAAACCTGTGAGTGACCTTTTATCTAGCGTTGTTGAAGGGTTTTATTTTAGGGGTTTCGGTGGCTGCCCCGGTTGGCCCTATTTCTGTTTTGATTTTTACAAGAACACTAAAGTTCGGTTTCCTGGGTGGAATTTTTAGCGCCTCAGGGGCCGCACTGGCCGATGCTTTCTATGCCGCCGTGGCTGCTTTTGGCCTGACTCTCATTGCAACCTTTTTAGTGGAGATGCAAACCCAAATCAGGGCAATCGGGGCGGCAATCCTGTTAATCCTTGGGGTTCTGGCGCTCAGAAAGAAACATTTTGAAACCAAGAGCGGGGAGGGCAAGCGAGGCCTCCTGCAAGGCTTCGGGGTGACGTTTCTTCTTACCTTAAGCAACCCGATGACGATCCTCCTTTTCGCCACCCTTTTTGCCGGTTTGAGCCTGGCTGAAATTCAAGCCGCGCATGCCACCGCCGGGTTTCTGGTGGCGGGAACCTTCCTGGGCACTTTTACCTGGATGGTGGGCATCTGTACGGGGGCTTTTTATCTGCGCGCAAAAGTCACAGAGAAGATGCTGAAAAACCTCAATAAAGTATCAGGGGTTCTGTTTTTTGGCTTTGCCGGGTATCTGATATTCAAGCTTTTTTGATGCCTTGTTCTTCAAAAAGTGACGCCAGTTCGCCTTCTGAAAACATTTCGCGGATAATATCGCAGCCGCCGATAAACTCACCCTTGACGTAAAGCTGGGGGATGGTCGGCCAATCACTAAATTCCTTGATGCCTTCGCGCAGGTCCGGGTCGGACAAAACATCGTAGGTCTTAAACTTGACCCCGACCTGGTTCAGGATATCAACCACGGTGGCGGAAAAACCGCATTGTGGGAAGTTGGGGTTGCCCTTCATGAAAAGAACAATGTCATCGGCTTTTACGGCCGAATCGATCGCGGTATGGGTGGGGGTGTCTGTCATTTTAACTATCGCTTTCTTTATGTGAAGTTTGGAGCGCCAGGGCGTGCAATTCGCCGCCCATCCGGCCTTCCAGCGCCTGGTAAACTATTTGGTGCTGTTTGACGCGGGGCAGGCCCTTGAAGCCATCAAAGACGACCTTGGCGGCATAATGGTCACCGTCACCGGCCAAATCGGTGATGGTCACCCTGGCCCCGGGCAACGCCTCGGTGATCAGGGCTTCAATCTTTTCCGCTTTCATCGCCATTATTTTCGTACCCGGGTCATGTAATTTTTCAGCCAGCCCTCGTGGGCTTGTTTCATGATATCACAAGAGATATTTATCTTGTCATCAATTTTCAAGGCATCGCCGCCGGCATTCCCGATTTTGGCAATTTTTATACCCCCGGCTTTGGCTTTGGCTAACACTTTTTCCGCAGTTTTCCAGGGGGTTGCGATAAGATATCGCGCCTGGTCCTCACCGAATAAAAGCCCGTGCGCGGGCAGGCTCGAATTTAAGCTAACGCTGGCCCCAATGGCCCCAGCCATGCACATTTCGGCCAAGCCAGCGGCCAAGCCGCCATCGGAGAGATCATGGCAGGTATCAATGCTGCCCGCTTCAATAAGGCTGCGGACAAAATCTCCGTTTTTCTTTTCGATATCCAGATCAACCGGCGGCGGGGCGCCTTCTTCGCGGCCCAAAACCTCTTTCAGGAAAATCGAGGCGCCGAGATGACCATGGGTCTCGCCCACCAGTAACAAAACATCGCCCTTGCGTTTCAGGCCAATGGTGGCCCGGCGTTTGCTGTTTTTCAAAATGCCCACCCCGCCGATACCCGGCGTCGGCTTGATCGCGGTGCCGTTGGTTTCGTTATAAAAAGAAACATTGCCTGAGACCACCGGGTAGGCCAGCGCGGTGCAGGCTTCGGCAATGCCATCCACGGCTTCCTTGAACTGGCCCATAATTTCGGGCCGCTCGGGATTGCCGAAATTCAAGCAATCGGTAATCGCCAGCGGCGTGCCGCCGACCGCGGAAATGTTGCGCCAGGTTTCCGCCACCGCCTGCTTGGCGCCCTCATGGGCATCGGCCTGGCAATACCTGGGATTGCAATCGGTTGAGATCGCCAATGCCTTATCTGTGCCATGCACCCGGACCACCGCGGCATCCCCCCCGGGACGGCCGATGGTGTCGGCCATAACCATGTAATCGTACTGTTCCCAGATCCAGCGGCGCGACGATAAATTGGGCCCGCCAATCAATTTCAGCAGGCTTTCATTCAGGTCATTGGGTTCGGGAATTTCTTGCAAAGAAAGCACCGGGCGCTTGACGCCGTCTGCAAACGGGCGATGATAGGCCGGGGCATCCTCGGTCAGGCTGGCAATCGGGATATCGGCCACCAATTCACCTTTAAAATGTAACTGTAAGTTATTGGAATCATTTATTTTTCCAATTACTGCAAAATCCAGTCCCCATTTATTGAAAATCGCTTCCGCGGCTTTCTCAGAGCCCGGTTTCAGCACCATGAGCATGCGTTCCTGGCTTTCCGAGAGCATCATTTCATAGGGCAGCATGCCCTCTTCACGCTGCGGCACCAAGTCCAGATTCATCTCAAACCCGACCCCGCCCTTGGAGGCCATCTCGACCGCTGAGGAGGTCAGGCCGGCGGCGCCCATATCCTGGATTGCGACGATCGCATCGCTGGCCATCAGCTCGAGGCAAGCCTCGATAAGTAGCTTTTCGGTAAACGGGTCGCCAACCTGAACGGTCGGGCGTTTTTCTTCCGAGTCATCGGAAAATTCGGTTGAGGCCATGGTTGCGCCATGGATGCCATCGCGCCCGGTTTTGGAGCCGACATAAACCACCGGATTACCAATCCCGGCGGCGGCGGAATAAAAAATCTTGTCTTTTTCGGCGATCCCAACGGTCATGGCGTTGACCAGAATATTACCATTATAACTTTCATCGAAGGTGGTCTCGCCGCCCACCGTCGGCACCCCGACGCAATTGCCATAGCCGCCAATGCCAGCAACGACACCTGAGACCAGGTGACGGGTCTTCCTGTGGTCGGGATGACCGAAGCGCAGCGCATTCATGTTGGCGATCGGGCGCGCGCCCATGGTAAAGACATCACGCAAAATTCCGCCAACCCCGGTGGCGGCACCCTGGTAAGGTTCGATATAGCTGGGGTGATTATGGCTTTCCATTTTGAAAATTGCGGCCTGGCCATCGCCAATATCGATCACCCCGGCATTCTCACCAGGGCCGCAGATTACCCACGGCGCTTTTGTCGGCAGGCGTTTCAGGTGTACCTTTGAGGATTTATACGAACAATGCTCAGACCACATCACCGAATAAATACCCAGCTCGGTGACGTTGGGATCGCGGCCCAGGGCCTTTTTGATATTGCCGAACTCAGCTTTCGTCAGGCCATGCTGGGCAATAACTTCGGGGGTTATGGAAAATGTTTCCTTAAGGCTATTCATGGGGTTCTTCCAACCTTAAGCTGCCTTGGCAAATTTGCCGACTAGGCTGTCAAACAGGGCGCGGCCGTCCGTCCCGCCGAGAATTTCCTCAATCAGGCGTTCCGGGTGGGGCATCATTCCCAGCACATTGCCATCCTCGTTGATAATACCGGCAATACTGTGCATCGAGCCATTGACATTGGCCGCCTCGGTCAACTCGCCAGAGGCATTGCAATAACGGAAAACAACCCGGCCGCGCTCTTCCAAATTCTTTAATTCGGCCTCGTTGGCGAAATAATTGCCGTCGTGGTGGGCGATCGGCACCCGGATCACCTGATCCTGTTCGTAAGCGCTGGAATAACCGGTTTCAGTATTTTCAACGCGCAGGAAAACATCCTTGCAGAGGAATTTCAAATCGCGGTTGCGCATCACCGCGCCGGGAAGCAGCCCGGTTTCGGTCAGGATCTGGAAACCGTTGCATACGCCGAGGACAAAAAC
>SMXR01000036.1 GCA_004356215.1 Alphaproteobacteria bacterium
TACGGCACTGGCAGAAGTCCCGCCAGTGGACGAGGTGGAACCAACCGAAGAGGGAACTGAACCCGCAAATAAAATCCCCGAGGGAGGATCACAATGACTCCCGCTATCAGATTATTAGCCCTTGCACTGATTTTCCTTTTTATGGGTATGCCCCGTTTGAGCCAAGCTCAGGAATCTTTGGAAAAGCAGTTATCAAGTGCGATATATTCAGGAGATATTGAAACCGCCAAAACCCTGATTGAACAGGGGGTGGATGTAAATAGTGTCTGGCCAGGAAATGACCCTTCCCCTTGGAGCCATCCTCTCATGAAGGCAATTTCACATGGACATTTGGAAATAGTCAAACTACTCATTGAAGCCGGGGCCGATGTAAACGTAAGCATCACTCAATATAGAAGAAATTACTCTCCCTTGTCTTCCGCCCTAAGTGAATCACCTGAAATGATTCAATTACTTCTAGACAATGGCGCAACCATGGCCAATCCATCACTACCATTTACAAAACTTTCTCTTGACCCCCTGGTTGAGGAAAAAACAAAAATCTTCATTGATGCCGGCTGGGGCTTTGATGTCTTTTATGCAGAGTTCGGGGGGATCACAACGCCGCTGCACGAAGCGGCCGGGGCGGGAAATATTACTGCCATCAAACTGCTGCTTGAAGCAGGGGCAGATCCTAACGCCGTGGTGGTTGGCAATGACAAAACACCCTTATCCAGGGCGGCAAGTCCAATTCATGTTTCACATACGAAAAATTATGCTGAATTTGAAAAGAGATTTCAAAAAAGACTAGAATTAATAAAAATTCTGCTAGATGGCGGCGCTGAATTAAATTCCCGGCAAAGTCGGGGAAATATTTTGGGAGACCTGCTAGCTTTTGATTTTGATAATTACTCAAGCTTTCCTTCCCGGGAGGATTTCGCATTCCGGTTTTCTCTTGCCCGTTTCTTGATTGAAAACGGGTCAAAAATATCAACCAAACAAACAAGACGTGGGGAAAATATAACAGACCAATTCTTGAAAAAAATTAATACCGTCAGAACCAAAGAGGATTTTGAATGGGCCTCTAAAATTTGGGTAAGCCGACTGCTTTTTGACCAAAGTGATTTCGCCCCTAATTGGCTGAAAATAGCTCAGGTAATGGCAAACCAGCACGATTACACCAGGGCAATATATGCCCTTGAGGTCTACCTTTTCTTAGTCCCAAACGCCTCCAATGCCCGCGAGGCAAGAAGGCTTCTTCAACGCCTCAAAGGCGGCCAGATCAACCGGGAAATGATGGAATTATTTGTCGCCATGACGTATTCTCGTGAACACGCAGAATGGAAATTTTCAGGTGATAAGGATGGTTTTGGGTGGGAGTTAATTATTATTAATAACCGGCTTTATGCAAATAGTAAGGTTGCAAAATACAGGATAAAAAAACCCATAGGCCGGCACACAATTGATGATGTTGAAAACCTGGGTTACCGGGATATTTATGTACCAGTCTGGTTTGAAGGCAACAAGATAAAATGGCTGACCTGGTTCCATCTCATTGAGGCTGGGTATACCCGTGACCATGGAGATGTTACCGGTAGGGATGGATTAATGTGGTCTTTCACAGAATGCACCGCAAAAATTTTCAATGAAATTTCCTGCAAATTAACACGTTTTAATGATTATCCTGACCGTAGACTTCACCCTGGTGACCCGGAATGGTTAAACCTGGAATGGAAGCTGACCAGGAAATAAATCCAAAGCAAGGTGAGGCAATTAATAAAAAAGTACAATCCAGGTGTAATTTTTCTCAACTCTTCCCAAAATAACACACACGCCTGAATACCCTAACGCTACCCCCCCCCCTCGGGATAATGTCTGCTTTGGGTCAAAAGCAGACATTGGCCAGTACCGTTTGCCGTCTCGCCGCTATTCGGGCAGCGTTACCTCAAACTCGATGGCCGCCAGCTGCGAAGGCGACATGCCGATGCTCTCCAGAAACGGCAGTCAGCAATGGTCGTCAAGGATGTTGGCGAACTGGGGTTGGTTTACAATCTCAGCCAGGCCCGAGCGCTGTAGGTCACCGCCTTGTCAGCCACTCGAAGGCCCGGTCGGCCTCACCGCGGAACGCCAGCCCGGCAGGCATGAGTTCAGCGGGGTTAATATTTCATTCCGGTTTTGATAATTCCTTATCCAGCCGCCTCAGTATGTAGCTGGTATTGAAATATCCCGGCATGACCACCGGCGATTTTCCGGGAGGGAAGAATATATCAATGGGCTGGCCCGAGCGACCAAAGGATTCCATTAACCTCACATTTTCCGGGGTGTAGATGGTGTTGTCGATAAACATAAAAATGATGCCCTTTTCTTCAACGAAATCCTGAAACTCATCGGTCAAGAAAACATATTCCTCATGCATGATGCAGATCGGGCACCACGCTGCCCAGAAATGCAAGAAGACCGGTGTACCATCGGCACGAAGGCGGGCCAGTTCATTCGCATCATATTCCACTAGTTCAATCCGTGACGCCTCAAGTTTCTGTTTGGCAGCCACCGTTGGAAGGTATTCCTTGGGCTGTAGCAGGGGAATGAGGGCCACCACCACCAACCCTGCAACTACGGTAGTCCTGAGAATGGGTTTTTTCAGTACTTCTGAAAACCAGGCCGCCAGGGCGAGCAAGAACAAGGCGGAAAGGGCAATCAGCGCCCCTGAAGCACCGGTCTGAATGGTCAGGATCCACACCAGCCAGATCACCGTGGCGAACAGCGGAAAGGCAAGGAATTGCTTGAACGTTTTCATCCAGGGTCCGGGTTTTGGCAATATTTTTCCGAGCCCGGGTACAAAACTCAAGGCCAGATAAGGAAAGGCCAGCCCAGTCCCGAGTGCGACAAAGACGGCCAAGCCAACACCGGCCGGTTGTGACAAACCGAAAGCCAGAGCAGTCGCCATAAACGGGGCTGTGCAGGGAGTGGCGACGATGGTCGCCAGGACTCCGGTGGAAAATGCTCCCGCTGGACCTTCCTTTCCGGCCATTTTTTGTCCCAGCCCTGCCAGCCGGCCGGCAGTGATTTCAAACACTCCCAAAAAATTCAAGCCGACGGCGAACAAAAGGAGCGTAATGGCGAAAACAAATGCCGGTTGCTGTAGCTGGAATCCCCAGGAAAAATCGCCGAAGGTGGCGCGAAGAAACATCAGCAGTCCGCCCACTGCGACAAAACTGACCAAAATTCCCGCGGTGTAGGCCAAGCCGTCAGCGCGTAATTGTTTGGCAGATGAAGTCCCCGCCTTCATGAAGGAAAAGACCTTCAGGGCCAGAATCGGTAGCACACAGGGCATGATATTCAGGATAATCCCGCCCAAAAAAGCGAACAAAATTGCGGTCCAGAAGGTCAGTTGGCTTTCAGGAAATCCTTCTTTTTCCATGTCAGGCATCATCAGAAAATCATTGGGCTCAGTCGTCGGCAAGGCCTCAATGACCCCGCCATCAGCCATTTCGAAAAGAATTATCCCGGAGATTCCCTCCCGTTTTTCGTTGCCAGGAAGGATTGGCGTGGCGGAAATATATCCCCTGAAAGCGTTTTCATAAAAAACCGCTGTTGACTGGCTCAGCCGGAAGACCTCGCCTTCGGGAAAAAGATCCGGCGTGGTGGACAGGAAATAGACTTTTCTGACCTCAGCAGTGCCATCCTGGTGGCGAAAGTTGACCGCAAAGGTCAGCGCCTGATTGGTGCCCGCGTTGGCGTGGATAGCAAAATCCCTTAGCGAATAGCGGGGGGTCTTTAGCTCAGGTCTTATGGCCGCCTGTTCCAAAAACTCCGCCGTAATCTCCCAAGTCTGCTCTAAGGTTAGAGCCTGGCAAGAGGGATCGCAAATATAATAGGGTAGGCTAAGCCGGATCACCCCTCCATTGGCTTTGAGCCTTTTCGACAGCTTGATTTCCTGATAAATCGTATCCCCGGATGAAAACCCAAAGGTGACGCCGTCTTCGGTTGTGATTTTTTGAAATTCCGGCCAGTGGGTCTCCTCAAGCGAGACCCCTGGCGGAAGGTTCCAGCTAAATTCCGGGGCTTCATGCCCGCTCGGCCAAAAAGTATAGGGGACATCCCCATGCTCGAGAGCGGTTACCCCGAGCCAGAGTGATACAGTATTTTCATCTTCAGCTGCGCTTGCCTGTGATGAGAAAATAACCACACCCAACAAAAGGATAATGGCCCACAGGCCCTGACCCACATTTTTCACTTGAAATCCTTCTAAAGTCTGTGCATTGCCAGCGGGTTTTATATGAAACTTTCCGAGCCAGGGCAATTCAAAACCGTTGTCTAATTGTTCAAATAAACGTGAATATAATAATCGGCCACAAAAGTGGTATGAAGCGCATTGTTGACCAGCAAAGGAGTTTTAGCGTGAGCACCAATCAAGCAGCAGCAACCCCTGAAAACCTGAGTGAGTTTGAGCACTCCATCCTTATCGAGGCCCCGCGAAAAAAAGTATGGTCGGTTCTAGCCGATATCGGTAGCATTTATGAATGGAACCCGGGGTTGGAAAAATCGAATCAGACTTCGAAAGGGGTTGTTAAGAAGGGTAGCACCCGGCGGTGCAATCTGCCGGGCAATCATTACCTGGACGAGGAAGTTGTGTTCTGGCAGCCCGGCCAGGCGCTGACCATGCGCATCATCGGAACTGATTTGCCTTTCAAGAAGGCCGATATCCGCTTCACGCTAACGGACCACGAACAGGGAACGCGTGTTACCGTGTCTCCTTTGTATCAGCTGAAATTTGGCGCACTCGGCCGCCTGATGGATAAACTAATCGTTCGCAAGCAATATCAGAAAGGTATGGAAAACATGCTGGAAGGCCTGAAGGACAAACTTCAATCAGTCTAAAAAATCCCGAGCCTGATGCTGGTGAAATTAGCAATGGCGTAGCCCAGGAGGAACGCAAGATGATCTCCAAGCACACCAAGAATGCAAAAGAGGGGGGTGCCTTTAAAAGGGAACCACCTCCATTTAATTTGACAATGCAGATTGATGTCCGCTTTGGGTCAAAAGCAGACGGTTTGGAAGGGTCCGCTATTAGCCATAAGCAGACTCTTCCCCCAATTCATCAGACGTCTGGACATCTGGGGTTAGAATAAAACCCTTAGCAGAATTGTGTAGGTGGGGGGCCATTTGGAGTCCTTCTTCATATGATTAAACTGGCTCCTGCATAACCTGAAATAAATTCCCCCATTTTGATTCAAATCAATTTCCCGCTATAGTTTTTATGCCACCTTTTACCCGAAGCCCGATGGCTTTACCTTGTTAAGAATAATTGAAAAGGAACCAACCATGAAAAACACCCTTTCAGTCACCCCCAAAACCTGGCTGACTTTGCTTGCCATTATTGCCTTTGCCTTAATACTTTTCATCACCCAGGGATCACAGGGGTTTGCCCAGGAAGCGGCCCCGGTAAATATTGTCAAAGCACCCACTGATTTGCCCCCACCGATCAACAGAAGCGGGCCCCGGACCGTCCGGGTTGACCTGGAAACAATCGAGTTGATGGGAACCCTGGCTGAGGGCACCCAGTACCGCTACTGGACTTTCAACGGCAAGGTCCCGGGACCAATGGTGCGGGTTCGCGTTGGCGATACGGTGGAAGTTCGCCTCAAGAATGCGGAAGATAGCTGGATGATGCATAATGTCGATTTTCATGCGGTGACCGGGCCTGGTGGCGGCGGGGTTCTGACCGAAACTGCACCGGGTGAGGAAAAGGTTTTTACCTTCAAGGCCCTGAAACCCGGTCTTTACGTTTATCATTGCGCCATTCCCATGGTGGCCTCGCATATCGCCAATGGCATGTATGGCATGATTTTGGTTGAACCTGAGGAGGGCCTCCCCAAAGTTGACCGTGAATTTTATGTCATGCAGGGTGAGCTCTACACTGAGGAACCCTTTGGGACCAGTGGCGAGGTCATGGAAAGCTATGAAAAGCTGCTTTACGAGCGCCCGGAATATTTCCTTTTTAACGGCGCGGTTGGCGCCTTGACCGAAACAGCCCCCCTCAAGGCCAGGGTAGGTGAGACCATCCGCATTTTCTTCGGCGTTGGCGGACCCAATTTCACCTCCTCCTTTCACGTCATTGGGGAAATGTTCGATACCGTTTATCTTCTCGGCTCAACCGATGCTTCGGCCAGAATCAAGACTGTCTCGACGGTTTCGGTGCCGCCGGGCGGGACAACCATTGTCGACTTCAAGCTTGAGGTTCCCGGAACCTATATTCTGGTCGATCACGCCCTAAGCCGGGCGGAAAAAGGCCTGGTGGGGTTTTTAAAGGTTGAGGGCCCCGACAACCCTGAGGTTTACCACGAAGGCCCGGCCAACTAATAATTATTGGGGTCAAACCCACAGGCCACATTAATCTTGTTTAGGCCCAGTCCGTGAGATAGGTTTATCCCATCCCCGGATTGGGCCTTAACTATGGAAAAAAACCAGACCAAACCCGACAATTTTGACATCAAGCCTCCGCCTTTCCTGAATAAGGTGGAGCAATGCCGCAACTGTAACAAACGCGAAAGCAGCCTTTGTGCGGTTTTGGCCTGTGATGAACTCGATCGTCTAGAGGAAATCATGACGCCGATGAAGTTTACCCCGGGCCAGACCATATTTACCGAAGGGGACGATCTGACCCATTACTATACCCTCAGTGACGGTGTCATCCGTCTGGTCAAGTTTTTGCCCGACGGCCGCCGGGCAATCCTGGATTTCCTCTATAAGGGGGATTTTCTTGGACTGAATCTTGAAGGCCACTACTCCTATTCCGCCGAAGCTGTGACCAATATAATAGTGTGTTGCTTTACCCGCCAGAAACTTCAGGCGATGTTCGATGATATCCCGATAATGAAGGGCCGGCTGATGAGCATGTTTATGAGCAAACTGGTTTCTAGTCAAAACCAGATGGCAGGACTTGGGAGGATGTCGCCGCGCGAACGCCTGGCCGCGTTTTTATTGCATTTGGCGGCGGAACCGGCCCTGAAACATGTTGGCCAAAGCTTTGTTTTGCCGATGCCGCGTGAGGATATCGCAGATTTTCTGGGGCTGACCATCGAGACCGTCAGCCGTACTTTTTCCGCATTTGCTAAGGAAAGTCTGATTGGCATGGAAAAGCGCAATATCATCCAGCTCAAAAATGAGCCCGCCCTGCAAAAACTGGCCCAAAAGTGGACAATAGAAAATTAAGTGAACAGCCCGGGAGTATAAAACCCCCACTTAAAATCCCTCGGACAGAAATGTCCGCTTTGGGTCAAAAGCAGACAGTTTGGAAGGGTCCGCTATTAGCCATAAGCGGACGTCTAGTGGTGCATTTCTGTTTTTCCTCAGGGTGCCCTTCCAGATAATGAGATTGATCACCTGCCCGTTTATGTGGAATATGGCA